>CAIYKK010000099.1 GCA_903926695.1 uncultured Burkholderiales bacterium | reverse complement strand
TGTCCACCCAACTGGCGCGCATGCTCAAGCAAGCCGGCCAGCCGGTGCCCGAAAGCAAGCCGATTCTCGAAATCAACGCCCAGCATCCGCTGGTCAAAAAGCTCGAAGCCAGCGCCGAATTGGCCAGCTTTGACGATCTGGCCCACATTCTGTTTGACCAGGCGCTGCTGGCCGAAGGCGGCCTGCCCGCCGATCCAGCCGCTTATGTCAAGCGGGTGAATGCGCTGCTGGCCGCGTAAAAACCGCGCGCCCGGCTTGACCGCCGGGCCAGCCCCTGAAGTCCCGCCGGTTTGCGCCTGCGGGACTTTTTTGTTGAAAAAACGGCCTGGGCGTTCTGGTTTTCCGCTATGGCCGGGCGGGCGCGGCGGTATTGTCGGGCATTGATAATGGCGCCATGAAAATGACAAGCACGGTTTTTCGCTTCATGTCCGGTGCGGCCATTGCGCTGTGGCTGTGCTGCGGCAGCGCCACGGCGGCCGAAACGCTGCGCTGGTTTGAGGCGCAAAAGCCGAAAATCCAGGCGCGCCAGGCGGTTAATCTGCTCGCTGCCGCCGCGACCCACGGCCTGGAGCCGCAGGATTACAACGCCAGCGCGCTGCGCCAGAGCGTCATGGCGGCGATGCAGACGCAGGCCCCTGTGCCCACGGCGGCAGCGATGGCGCACCTTGATCAGGCGCTGACGGTGGCGATGGAGCGCTACTTGAGCGACCTGCACCGTGGCCGCGTCGATCCGCAAAAAATCCGCCACAACTTCAGCGCCCCGCGTGACGCGTTTGACGCGGCACTTTATTTGCAATCCGCGCTGGCTGCGCCGCGCTTTTCCGAGGCTCTGGCCGAGGCTGCGCCGCACCTGCAGCTTTACGAGCAGCTGCGCACCGCGCTGGCCAGCTACCGCGAGCGCGTCGATGACCCGGCCTGGCGCCACCCTTTGCCGCCCTTGGCGCGCAAGCTCCAGCCCGGCCAGGCTTATGCCGGGCTGGCGGTGCTGGCCGAGCGTTTGAGCGTTTTGGGCGATCTACCCGCCGACACGCCTGCGCCCACGAGCTACAAGGGCGCGGTGGTCGAGGCGGTCAAAGCCTTTCAAAAGCGCCACGGTCTGGGCGCCGACGGTGTGATTGGCAAAACCACGCTGGCGCAATTGCAGGTCACGCCCGCCGCCCGCGCCCGCCAGATCGAGCTGGCGCTGGAGCGCCTGCGCTGGACGCCGCTGCAGAAGGGGCCGCGCATGGTGGTCATCAACCTGCCCGAGTTTGCGCTGCGCGCCTACGAAGCGCAGGGCGACAGCATCGAAATCGCCCAAGAGATGAAGGTGGTGGTCGGCAAGGCGCTGGACACGCGCACGCCGCTGTTCAATGAGCAGATGCGTTTTATCGAGTTCAGCCCCTACTGGAACGTGCCGCCGTCCATTTTGCGCAACGAAATCGTGCCTCAATTGCGGCGCGACCCGGCCTATCTCACCCGCGAGGGCATGGAGTTTGTGCTGGACGACGGCAGCGTGAGCCGGACGGTTACGCCCGCGCTGCTCAAGGCCGTGCTGGCCGGGGAGGCGCGCCTGCGCCAGCGTCCGGGGCCGAAAAACGCGCTCGGCGACATCAAGTTTGTGTTTCCCAACACCGAGAACATTTACCTGCACCACACCCCGGCCACCCAGCTGTTCGAGCGCGACCGGCGCGACTTCAGCCACGGCTGCATCCGCGTCGAACACCCGGCGGCGCTGGCCAAGTTTGTGCTCGGCGGCATGCCGCAGTGGACCGAACCGCGCATCAAAAAGGCCATGACCAAGGGCGAGTCCTTCACGCTCAAGCTGGCCGAACCGGTGCCGGTGCTCATCACCTACGGCACGGCGCTGGTCCGCGACGATCAGACTTATTTTTTTGAAGATATTTACGGGCTGGATCGCCTGCTCGATGCCGCGTTGCGCGAGCACTCGCGGCGCCTCTCTGGCACAAAGGGGTAAGTCTTGACGGTCTTGTTCTTTCCGGCGCGCCGCCGTTTTCTGCGCCGTGCGGTGTAGCTGGCGGGCGCGGCGCTGGCGATGCTTCACACCCACACCGGCGAGCGCATTGATCTGGTGTAGGCCTGCGCCAGACACGCGGCGGCGTGGCCAAAAAAGCCTGCATCTGGAAGGGCGTGCCATTGACGTGTGCCTGCCCGGTGTGCCGCTGGCCGAACTGCACGAGGCCGCGCTGTCGCTGCGCGCCGGTGGCGTGGGTTTTTATCCCGACGACCAGTTTTTGCACTTCGACACGGGCCGGGTGCGCAATTGGTAGCGCCGTCGGGATCGACGCAGGAATAGCCCGGTTTGCCGCCATGAGCGGCGGCAATTTCATTGAACCGCTGAACAGCTTCGGATGGGCGATTGTGAACGCCCAAAATTGAAAACGGCGCCCACAGGCGCCGCTCATCAAATCAGCAAAACCGGCTCAAATCAAGCCGCGCCAGCCTTGACCTTCAAGCGCCACGCATGCAGCAGTGGCTCGGTGTAACCGCTGGGCTGCACCAAGCCCTTGAACACCAGATCGCAAGCCGCCTTGTAAGCCGCCGACGTGTCAAAGTTGCCCGCCATTGGCTGGTACAGCGCGTCGCCCGCGTTCTGGCCATCGACCACGGCGGCCATGCGCTCGAAGGTTTCTTTCACCTGCGCCTCAGTCACGACGCCGTGGTGCAGCCAGTTGGCCATGTGCTGGCTGGAAATGCGCAGCGTGGCGCGGTCTTCCATCAGCGCGATGTTGTGGATGTCGGGCACTTTCGAGCAGCCCACGCCTTGATCGACCCAGCGCACCACGTAGCCCAAAATGCCTTGTGCGTTGTTGTCCAGCTCTTCCTGTTTTTCAGCGGCGGACCAGTGCGGCGTGGCCGTCACCGGGATTTGCAGCAGGCCGTTCAGGATGTTGTCGCGCTCGGCGTTGGCGTCGATTTTTTCCAGCTCTTTTTGCACGTCGGAGACCAAGACTTGGTGGTAATGCAGCGCGTGCAGCGTGGCGGCGGTCGGGCTGGGCACCCAGGCGGTGTTGGCACCGGCTTTCGGGTGGGCGATTTTCTGCGCCAGCATCGCGGCCATCAGGTCGGGCATGGCCCACATGCCTTTGCCGATTTGCGCCTTGCCGCGCAGGCCGCAGCTCAGGCCGACCAGCACGTTGTTCTTTTCATAGGACTGAATCCAGGCGCTGGTTTTCATGTCGCCCTTGCGGATCATCGGGCCGGCCTGCATGGCGGTGTGCATCTCGTCGCCGGTGCGGTCGAGGAAGCCAGTGTTGATAAAGGCCACGCGTGCGCCCGCTTCGGAAATACAGGCTTTCAGATTCACGCTGGTGCGGCGCTCTTCGTCCATGATGCCGAGCTTGACGGTGTTCGCAGGCAAACCAAGCATGGCTTCGACGCGGCTGAACAGCTCGCAGGCAAAGGCAACTTCGGCCGGGCCGTGCATTTTTGGCTTGACGATATACACCGAGCCGGTGCGCGAGTTGCCCTTGCGCTGCAGGTCGTGGATGGCGATGGTGACGGTGACCACGGCGTCCATGATGCCTTCGGGAATCTCTTTGCCGCCTTCATACAGGATGGCCGGATTCGTCATCAGGTGGCCGACATTGCGCACGAACATCAGCGAGCGGCCATGCAGCGTGACTTCGCCGCCATCAGTGCCTGCGCCGGTGTACACGCGGTCAGGGTTCAGGCCACGGGTGAACACTTTGCCGCCTTTGCTGACTTCTTCGGTCAGCGTGCCTTGCAAAATGCCGAGCCAGTTGCCGTAGGCCAGCACCTTGTCTTCGGCGTCCACCACGGCCACCGAATCTTCCAGATCGAGGATGGTGGACAAAGCCGATTCCAGAATCAAATCGCTCACGCCAGCGGCGTCG
>CAIYKK010000098.1 GCA_903926695.1 uncultured Burkholderiales bacterium | reverse complement strand
TCGTCGCACAGGGCGCGCACTTGTTGCAGGTAGTCGTCTTTCATGTTGTGAACGCCGCCTTCACCCTGAATGGCTTCAAAAAACACGGCGACCACGTTCGGATTGCCCTCGGTGGCGGTTTTTAAAGCATCCAGATTGTTGATCGGCACGCGGATAAAACCCTCCACCAGTGGGCCGAAACCGGCTTGCACCTTGGGGTTGCCCGTGGCGCTGAGCGTGGCAATGCTGCGGCCATGAAAGGCTTTTTCGTAAACGACGATTTCCGGGCGCTCAATGCCTTTGTCGTGGCCGAACTTGCGCGCCAGCTTGAGCGCCGCCTCGTTGGCTTCCAGCCCGGTGGAGCAGAAAAACACGTTTTCCATGCCCGAGAGTTCGACCAGCTTGGCCGCCAGCGCTTCCTGCAGCGGGATATGGTAGTAATTAGAGGTGTGGATCAGCTTGCCGATCTGCTCCTGCAGCGCGGGCACCAGGCGCGGATGGTTGTGGCCCAGCGTATTGACGGCGATGCCGCCCAGCGCATCCAGATAAGACTTGCCGTTGATGTCCCAGACGCGGCAGCCCTGGCCGTGCGAGAGCGCTATGGGCAGGCGGCCATAGGTGTTCATCACATGGGGCGAAGCGGCTTCGGTGTGCGGGGCGGGGGCAGCGGTCATGGTCAAACTCCGGGGCAGTGGCTGAAAAATAAAAAATGCCGCGTGAAGGCTGAGCGCGGCTTGCGTTGATTTTAGGCCCAGACTTTGTCACTTTTTAGTGATGATCGCGCATCACTGTCATGCGCTGGCGCAGGCTTGGCGCTGCGCACGGCGTCGGGATGGAAGAGCCTTGAGTCTTATATAAGATAGAATCGCCTTGCGCCGCAGCATGGGCTTTATCCTCGCCCTTGGCACGCACCAAACCCTCCATCAGATGGTCTCCAACTCCGCTAAAGAAGTCTTCATTCAGGGCATTACGCAAGACGGCAAAACCTTCCGCCCCAGCGACTGGGCTGACAGGTTGTCCGGCGTGATGAGTCAGTTTCGCCCCGGCGGGCCGCAGCCCGGCAGCCACCTGACGTATTCGCCCTGGTGTTTCCCCACCGTCATCAACAACATCAAATGCGTTGTGGTCAACGCCGAGTTGCGCGACGCCGAGCCTATGGCCTGGGATTTCGCGCTCAACTTTGCCAAAGACAACAACCTGCAAATCGTCGAGGCTTGTCTGCTGCCCGACGCGCCCAAGGCCTGAAGTTCAAACCCAAACGCCCATAAAAAAAACCGCCCGAAGGCGGTTTTTTCAATTTTGCTGCAGCGCACCCTACAAAACGGCGAACAGTTTTTGGGTGAAGAAAAACTGTCCGGGCGATTTGCCTAATTGCTTAGGCGGCTTTCAGTGCCAGGGCTTTGACCTTGGCGGACAGGCGGCTCTTGTCGCGCGCTGCCTTGTTCTTGTGGAAGATGCCCTTGTCGGCAACCGTGTCCACAATGCTCTGTGCTTTGGCAAAGAGTTCTGCAGCTTTGGTCTTGTCGCCAGCGAGAACGGCTTTTTCGACGTTCTTGACAGCGGTGCGGTATTTTGAACGCAGCGAGGTGTTCGCAGCGTTCAGTTTGATGTCCTGGCGGACGCGTTTGCGGCCGGAGGCGAGGCGGGGGTTCTTTTTCTTGGGTTTGGTAGCCATATATAAATTCCTTTAATCCTGGGGAGGAGTCTGTGGATGTTGCAGCAAAGCTTTCCATTATACGGCTGTCTGCCTGCAGTGCGATTTTTCCTGCGGAATGAGTGTTGCCTGCGTGGATTGCGGTCGCAGCGACTTGGACGTTTGCGCTGCTGCCGGGCGGCAAGGCGGCGTCAGCGCATAAACTCCTGCCGTGTCACTTTTCAAATCCGCCTCCACCGTTTCCCTGTTCACCCTGCTGTCGCGCGTCACCGGACTGGTGCGCGAGCTGCTGATCGCCTCCATGTTTGGCGCCAGCGCCATGACGGACGCCTTCAACGTGGCTTTCCGCATTCCCAACCTGTTCCGGCGCTTGTTTGCCGAGGGCGCGTTCAGCCAGGCGTTTGTGCCCGTGCTCGCCGCCAGCAAGGCCAAAAACGGCGACGCCGCCACCCATGTGCTGATCGACCGTGTCGCCACGCTTTTGACCTGGGCGCTGCTGCTGACTTGCGCGATTGGCGTGCTGGCCGCGCCGCTGCTGGTCTGGGCGATGGCCAGCGGGCTGCAGCAGGAGCCACGCGGCTACGCGGCGGCGGTGTTCATGACGCGCTGGATGTTTCCGTACATCGCTTTCATGTCGCTGGTGGCGCTGTCGTCGGGCGTGCTCAACACCTGGCGGCATTTTGCGGTGCCAGCGGCCACGCCGGTGCTGCTCAACGTGTCGATGATCACGGCTGCGTGGCTGGGCGCGCCGTGGTTCAGCTCGCTGGGCATAGAGCCGGTTTATGCGCTGGGCATGGGCGTGATGGGTGGGGGGCTGCTGCAGCTCGGCGTACAGGTGCCTGCGCTCAAGCGGCTGGGCCTGCTGCCAAAAATCCGTTTTAACTGGGCGGCAGTCAAGGGAGCCTGGGCCGATCCGGGCACCCGCAGCATTGCCCGGCTCATGGTGCCCGCCTTGCTCGGTGTGAGCGTGGCGCAGATTTCCCTGCTGATCAACACGCAAATCGCCTCGCACCTCGCGCCCGGCAGCGTGAGCTGGCTGACTTACGCCGACCGGCTGATGGAGTTTCCCACCGCCATGCTCGGCGTGGCTATCGGTGTGGTGCTCACGCCGCAGCTGGCGGCAGCCAAAGGCGCGGGCGATGCGGCCAAATATTCGGCCATGCTGGACTGGGGCTTGCGCATCGTCGTGCTGCTGTCCGTGCCCAGCGCCGTGGCGCTGCTGACTTTTGCCACGCCGCTGGTGGCCACGCTCTACCACTACGGCGCTTTTTCTGACCGCGACGTGCAGCAAACCACCGGCGCGCTGATGGGCTACGGCGCCGGGCTGCTCGGGCTGGTGGCGATCAAGGTGCTGGCGCCCGGTTTTTACGCCAGCCAGGACATCAAGACGCCAGTCAAGATTGCCGTCATGGTGCTGGTCATCACCCAGTTGTTAAATATCGTGCTGGTGCCGTATTTCGCGCACGCCGGGCTGGCGCTGGCCATCGGCATTGGCGCGCTGATCAATGCGCTGTTTTTGCTCATCGGCCTCATCAAGCGCGGCAGCTACAGCCCCGCGCCCGGCTGGCTGCTGTTCGGGCTGCAGGTGTTTGCGGCCAGCGCGCTGCTGGCGGTGTTTTTGCTCTGGGCCGCCGATGCGGTCAGCTGGACCGGCTTGAAGCCTTTCTACTTCATGCGGATTGGGCTGATGGCGCTGGTGCTGGGCGTTTCGGCCACGCTTTATTTTTCCGTGCTGTGGCTGTCCGGGCTGAAGCTGCGCCAACTGTTGCGGCGCTGACAAATGCCCGCACGATTGCACAGGCGTTTGATCAAACGCATATGGAAAAGACGCCCGGTTTCACAGCGGGCGCTGGTTTGTGAGAAAGTAGCACCATGCAAATAAATTTCGCCGTACCGTCCCCGCTGCAGTATTTTTCCAGTCTGGTGCAAAGCGACGCGCATTTTCCGCTGCTGGAAGCGGCCATCAGTTTGGCTCAGGACGAATATCCCGACCTCGACGTGGAGCAGGTGCTGGGCGACGTGGATCAGTTGCTCGCCCGTCTCAAGCGCCGCCTGCCGACCGATGCGCCCGATTTGCAGCGCCTGCGCGCCCTGAACCAGTTCTTTTTCCGCGACTTGGGCTTTGGCGGCAACATCAACGACTACTACGACCCGGACAACAGTTATCTGAACGCGGTGCTGCGCACCCGGCGCGGCATTCCGATCACGCTGGCGGTGCTGTGGCTGGAACTGGCCGTCGGGCTGGGGCTGAACGCACGCGGCGTGGCGTTTCCGGGGCATTTCATGGTCAAGGTCAATTTGCCCAAGGGTCAGGTGGTGATTGACCCGTTCAGCGGCCAGTCATTGAGCCGCGAGGAACTGGTGGAGCGGCTGGAGCCGTTCAGGCAGCGCAGCAGCGTTGCC
>CAIYKK010000097.1 GCA_903926695.1 uncultured Burkholderiales bacterium | reverse complement strand
TCGGCGGTTTTGAAGCCCAGCACCGCGAATTTCTGGCCGACATGGCGCGGCGCGGCCTGCGTCTGGCGACCAGTGCCGAGATGCTGCCCGCCCTGCTGGCCAACGCTGTGAGCAACGCCTAGTGTCGCGTCTTGCACCGAAAGCCGGTTGTTCCAGAGGCATACCGACAGTTCGCTCAAGACACAACACTAGATCAGGCAACAACGCGCCAGAACGCGCCCCGAACTCACCCAAGGAAAACCGCCATGCAGCCCATCATCCACAGCCTGCTCGACACCGACCTGTACAAATTCACCATGTGGCAAACCATGCTGCACCGCCACCCGCAGACGCAGGCCGAATACAGCTTTGTCTGCCGCAACCGGCCGGACTACCCGCTGACGGAACTGCTGGCCGAAGTCAACGCGCAGTTTGATCACCTGTGCAGCCTGCGTTTCCAGCCGGACGAACTGCGCTACCTGCGCGGGCTGCGCTTCATCAAAAGCGACTTTGTGGATTTCCTGCGGATTTTCCAGTTCCAGCGCGAGTTCATCACGGCGCGGGCCGAGGGCGACACGCTGGTGATTCAGGCCATCGGCCCGCAGGTTCATGTGATGGCGTTCGAGATTTTTGTGCTGTCCATCGTCAACGAGCTGTATTTCCGCCGCTTTGACCAGCGCGCCGCGATTGAACAAGGCCGCCAGCGCCTGCACAGCAAAATCGCCCAACTGCGGGATTTTGAACAAGAAGCGGCTCTGCGCCACCCGTTTGAGTTTTTTGATTTCGGTGTGCGGCGGCGCTTTTCCCGCGACTGGCAGACGGAAGTCGTCAGCACGCTCCAGCGCGAACTGCCGCAGTATTTCAAAGGCACGTCCAACGTCTTTCTCGCCAAAACGCTGAATCTCACGCCGATTGGCACGATGGCGCACGAATACCTGCAAAGCTATCAGGCGCTGGGCATGGCGCTGCGCGATTTCCAGCGCGCCGCGCTCGAAGACTGGGTGCAGGAATACCGGGGCGACCTGGGCGTGGCGCTGACCGATGTTGTCGGCATGGACGCTTTTTTAGCCGATTTTGATTTGTACTTTGCCAAGCTGTTCGACGGCCTGCGCCACGACTCGGGCGACCCGTTTGTCTGGGGCGAAAAGGCGCTGGCCCATTACGCCCGGCTGCGTGTGGACGCGCACAGCAAGCGGCTGGTGTTTTCCGACGGGCTGGATGTGGCGACGGCGCTGCGCCTGCACCGGACCTTTGCCGAACGCACGCAAACCGGCTTTGGCATCGGCACCAATCTGACCAACGACATGGGGCTCACGCCGCTGAACATCGTGATGAAGCTGACCCGCTGCAACGCCAAGCCCGTGGCCAAACTGTCCGACAGCCCCGGCAAAACGCTGTGCGACGACACCACCTTTCTGGCCTATTTGCGCCAGGTGTTCAACCTGCCAACGGCGGCAACGGCGGCAACTACGGCTTGAAAAGGAAATTTTCCATGTCCAGCACCAGCATCAACATCAACATCACCGTCGCGCAACTGAACTTCACGATAGGCGATTTGACCGGCAACGCGGCCAAGATGATTCAAGCCGCCCGTCAGGCCGCCGCCGCGCAAGCCGACATCGTGGTGTTTTCCGAACTGGCGCTCACTGCGTATTACCCCGGCGACCTGCTCGACGACAGTGGGTTTATGGCGCGGGTTGAAAGCGCTTTTGAAACGCTGCTGCAGGCTTCGCGCCAGTCGCCGGCGTTGCACTGGGTCATCGGCCTGCCGGTGCGCCGCGCCGCGCCGGGCAAAAAACTGCGCAACGCCCTGCGCGTCATTCGGGGCGGTCAGGTGCTGCTCGAATACGCCAAACAACTGCTGCCCACGTACAACATCTTCGACGAGCGCCGCCATTTTGAGCCGGGCGAAGACGCGGCCCAAGTGCTGCGCATCCGGGGCGTGCGGGCTGGTTTCCTGATCTGCGAAGACGGCTGGAATGACGACGCTCAGGCTTATGCCGTCAACCCGTTCGAGCGCCTGCGCAGCGCCGCGCCCGATCTGGTCATTGCCGTCAACGCCAGCCCGTCACACACCGGCCAGCGCGCCCAGCGCCACCGCATTTTCAGCGCCGCCAGCGAGCGCCACCAGTTGCCGATTGTGTATGTCAACCAGATTGGCGGCCACGACCAGCTGGTCTTTGACGGAGCATCGTTTGCCGTGGAGCCGCAGGTCGGCGTGGTGTTTGAGGCCGCGCGCTTTGCCGAAGACGTGGTCACGCTGCGTTTTGACAAGGGCCGCTTTCTGACGCTGGCCGGGGCCGCGCCCGCGCCGGTTCCCGCCGAAGGTTTGTGCGTCATGGCGTTTTACCAGCGCCAGATCGTGCTCGGCCTGCGCGACTACGCCCGCCGCTGCGGTTTCAGCCGCGCCGTCGTCGGCTGCTCGGGCGGCATTGATTCGGCGCTGACGCTGGCGCTGGCCGTTGAAGCGCTGGGCGCGGCCAACGTGGCTGCCATCACCATGCCATCGGCCTTCTCGTCGGCGGGCTCGGTCGATGACTCTGAAATCCTGTGCCGCAATCTGGGCATAGCACTGCTGCGCCATCCGATCCACGCGCTGGTGGCGGAGTTTTCCGGCGGTTTTCAAAACGCTTTCGGCCAGCCGCTGCAAGGCATCGCGCTGGAAAATCTGCAGGCGCGCCTGCGCGGCACGGCGCTGATGGCGTACTCGAACAGCTTCGGCCACCTGCTGCTGACCACCGGCAACAAGTCCGAGTTGTCCGTCGGCTACTGCACGCTCTACGGCGACACCAACGGCGGGCTGGGCCTCATCGGCGACCTGTACAAAACCGAAGTGTTCGTCCTGGCGCGCCACCTGAACGAAGCCGCTGGCCGCGAACTCATTCCGCAGGCCATCCTCGACAAAGCCCCGTCCGCCGAACTCGCGCCCGGCCAGAAAGACGAAGACAGCCTGCCGCCCTACCCCGTTCTCGACGAGCTGCTCAAGCTGCTGATTGAAGGCCGCGATCTGGCGCATGACGAATATCAACGCGCCTCTGACTTTGTCGCGCAGCTGCGCGCAGACCCCGAAAACCGCGCCATGATGGAGCGCATCCGGGGCCTGATTGCGCGCAATGAATACAAACGCCGCCAAGCCCCGCCCGTCATCCGTTTGCGCGCCCGCGCTTTTGGTGCGGGTCGGCAAATGCCCATCGCCGCCCACCTGGAGTGATTTTTTGATGCCATCTCCCGCCAAACACCACGACGTTTCGGTCTGCATAGGCCGGTTTCAGATTTTCCACAACGGCCAGTTCGCGCTGCTCAAGCGGGCGCTGGCGGCGGCACCGCTGTGCATCGTCGTGATCGGCTCGGCGCATCAGGCGCGCACGCCAAAAAACCCGTTCACCTGGGAAGAGCGCGCCGAAATGATTCGCCTCGCCCTGCCCGAAGCCGACCGCAGCCGCGTCAAATTCCTGCCGGTGCGCGACTATTACGACCAGGCGCGCTGGGTCAACGCCGTCCGCCAAGGCGTGCTGGCGCTGGCCGAGGCCCAAGTCGGTGCCTCTTTTGTCGTGGTCGGCCACTTCAAGGACGCGACCAGTCACTACCTCGACAGCTTTGCGGGCTGGGCGCTGGACGCCGCGCCGCCGCTGGGCGACATCCACGCCAGCGCCTTGCGCGACACGTATTTTGGCAATCCGCTGGCCGCGCTGGACGCCACGCTGGCCGCGCTGGTCAGCCAGGCACCCGCCAGCACGCTGGCGTTTTTGCGCGCCTGGGCGGCGCTACCTTACTTTCAAACGCTGGCGCAGGAGTGGCAAAGCCTGCGCCAGGAAAAAGCGCAATGGGCCGGCTCGCCCTACGCGCCGGTTTTTGTGACGGTGGACGCTGTGGTTCAGTGCGCGGGCCGCGTGCTGCTGATACGGCGCGGGCGCGCGCCCGGCAAAGGTTTATTGGCGGTGCCCGGCGGTTTTATCGAGCAGCGCGAAACCGTCTATCAATCCGCCCTGCGCGAGCTGGCCGAAGAAACCAGCATCCGCCTGCTCGAAGGCGACATGCACCACGCGCTCAAAGCCGTGCAGGTGTTCGACCACCCCGACCGCAGCCAGCGCGGGCGCGTCATCACCCACGCGCATCGGTTTGACCTGGGCGGGCGCCGCCCGCCCGAAGTGCAGGCCGCCGACGACGCCGCCTCGGCGCAGTGGGTGCCAATTGACCAG
Organism: uncultured Burkholderiales bacterium; assembly: GCA_903926695.1. Classification (GTDB taxonomy): domain Bacteria; phylum Pseudomonadota; class Gammaproteobacteria; order Burkholderiales; family Burkholderiaceae_C; genus Polaromonas. The sequence goes on along the minus strand of CAIYKK010000097.1, from coordinate 12,216 downwards.
CTCGTCAGCCTGGAAGACCAGTTCCATGACGATCACTTTCACATGCTGGACTTTTTCTTTGCGCTCACGCCACGCGGCTGAAGGCGGTCTGAACGGACTTGTTTTGCTCAGGTAGATTTAAGCTGGCAGCCACTGGCTTGTAATAGGATGCAATGACGGCCTCAAAACGTACCCGGCGCTTGCGCTACCGCAAGTCAAGCCTGGGCACTTGGCCTTTTTTTGAATTCACATCCTACGGAGATTGCCATGCCCCCAAAACCCGCCCCGGTCACGCCAGAAAAACCTACCCCGCTTTTTACCCAGATGAAAGTGTGGCTCACCGGCCTGATCGGCGTGCTGGTCGTGCTGCCCTCGGTCATCAACGCGGGCATCGACGTGTATTCGTCGCTGCTCAAGCTGCCCAAAACCGAGGCCGAGCGTATCAACGAAAAACTGTTCCGCGAGAATTTCGGCAAGCAGCCGGTGGCGACGGTGCCCGTGCCCATCAAACAAAACAACGGCGTCGTCGAAGTGCGCTTTGACATCTACGAAAAGGGCGACGTTTTTGTGCAGTTCGGCAACTTCACCCAGTGGTTTCCGTTTCCCTCACCGACGAGTGACGTGAAAAGCCCGGTGGGTTTTTCGCTGATGTCCAGCGCTTTTGCGCAGACGCTGGCCGGGCAGCCGGTGCAGGGCATGGGTAGCTACCAGCAAACCGACCAGATGCAGGGCGACACCATCAAACGCGAAAAAGTCTATGAAAACGGCGTCGTCGAAAGCCAGGTCATCGACACGCGCAGCGGCGGCGTGCTCGATTACTCGGCGCGCCAGCTCGATCCCAAACAGCCAGCCCCCGCGCTCAGCGCGCCGCTGACAGTTCACAAGGTCGCACCGATTGACCTGGACCAGTACCGCAGAATCATCCGGGGAACCGCCGCCAGCGCCGCCAGTGCAGCCAGCGCCGCAGCGGCCCAATGGCAGCAGGCGCTGACCTCTGAACTGGCCTGGTGCGACCAAAAAGACTGGGCGGTCGGGCGCTACGTGTGCATCTACCGCGCCACGAACAAGTGGTGCGATCAGGCCGATGCGTGGGGCAAAACCAAGGAATGCGTGAAGTAAAGTCCGCTCATGACCATCAGCCTGAACAAAACCGAAATCCTCCACCGCGCCTACCGGTTTATCAAAGACTACGCCGACGCCAGCTACGAAATGGGCCAGGCGCAGGACTTCATCCGCGACCTGTGCGAAGTGTTTGGGTTTTCGCACAAGCGGCTGGTCAGCTTTGAGCAGCGGGTGAAAAAACTCGGCGGGGGCCGGGGCCGCATCGACGGCTTTTATCCCGGCAAGCTGCTGATTGAAATGAAGTCACGCGGCCACGACCTCGACGCTGCTTACCTTCAGGCCACCGAGTACCTGCACGGCCTCAAAGACGAAGAGCTGCCCGACTACATCCTCGTGAGCGACTTTGCCCACTTGCGCCTGTACCGCCGCGATGGCCAGTCCGAGCCGGTTTGCAGCCACAGCCTGCAAGAGTTTGCCGCCAATATTGACGCCTACCTGTTTCTGGCGGGCTACGAGCCGCAGGCGCAGGCCGATCAAATCGCAGTCAACGAAAGCGCGGCGCGCAAAATCGCCGAGCTGCACGACGCCATGCGCGACGGCGGCTACAGCGGCGCCGATCTGGAACGCTACATGGTGCGGCTGCTGTTTTGCCTGTTCGCCCAAGACACCGGCATTTTTGAAACCGACGGCGCGTTCTCGCGCTACATCCGCCAAAGCAGCCAGCCCGATGGCCGCGACCTCGACGGCGTACTGCAACACCTGTTCGACACGCTCAACCGCCCCCTCGATAAACGCCCGAAAAACCTGCCGCACGAACTCAAAGGCTTTCCCTACATCAACGGCAGCGTTTTTGATGGGCAACTGGAAGTCTGCTACTTTGACAGCGCGGCGCGCACGATTTTGCTCGGCTGCGCCGAAGATTTTGACTGGTCGCAAATCAGCCCGGCGATTTTTGGCTCGCTGTTTCAGGCCGTCATTCACCACGAGGGCGAAGGCCTCAAAGCGAAAAGCAGCAAGCGCCGCGAGCTGGGCGCGCACTACACCAGCGAAACCAACATTCTTCGCGTCATCCGTCCGCTGTGTCTTGACGCGCTGAGCGCCCAACTCCGCGCCGCCAAACGCAGCAAAAAAGCGCTGGAAGACTTTTTGCGCCACCTGCGTGAATTGATGTTTTTTGACCCGGCCTGCGGCTGCGGCAACTTTTTGGTGATCGCTTACCGCGAAATCCGCCGCCTCGAACTCGAAGCCGCCGAAGCCCTGCTGGCCATTGCGCAGAAAAGCCGCACCGTCAGCGCCACGCTGGACGCCAAGCAGTTCGGCCAAATTCAGTGCGACGTGCATCAATTCCACGGCATCGAAATCGAATCCAGCGCCGCCCACATTGCCACCGTGGCGCTGTGGCTGACCGATCACCAGGAAAACCAGCGCGCCAGCCTGGCGCTGGGCGGCAACTTCACCCGCCTGCCGCTGAACAAAAAGGCCAATATCGTCTGCGCCAACGCGCTCACCACCGACTGGGCCAGCGTGCTGGCACCCAAGCGCTGCAGCTACATCGTGGGCAACCCGCCGTTTATCGGTGCCAAATTCATGGGTGAGGGCCAGCGCGCCGATGCGGCCCGCGTGTTCAGCGGCATTCACAACGCCGGGCTGCTGGACTTTGTGGCGGGCTGGTATGTGAAGGCGGCGCGCTATGTCAATGCCAATCCTGCCGTGCGCGTGGCCTTTGTCTCGACCAACAGCATCACCCAGGGCGAGCAGGTCGGCGTGCTGTGGGGCTGGATGCTGGCGCAGGGCATGAAAATCCAGTTTGCCCACCGCACTTTTCAGTGGAGCAACGACGCCAAGGGTTTGGCCGCCGTGCATTGCGTGATCATCGGTTTTGGCGCGACCAGCCTGCCGGGCAAGACGATTTACCAGTACAGCGACATTCAGGGCGAGCCGCTGGCCGTGCCGGTGAACAACATCAACCCCTATCTGGTCGATGCGCCCGATGTGGTGCTGCCGCGCCGCAGCAAACCGATTTGCGACGTGCCGCGCATGGGCACCGGCAACAAGCCCATCGACGGCGGAAATTACCTGTTCACGCCGGAAGAAAAAGCAAACTTTCTTCAGCAGGAACCGGCGGCAGACAGGCTTTTTCGGCGCTGGCTGGGCGGGGACGAATTCCTGAACAACATCGAACGCTGGTATTTGTGGCTGGGCGACTGCACGGCGGTGCAGTTGCGCGCCATGCCTGCGGTGATGAAACGGGTGCAGGCGGTCAAAGCGTTCCGGCTGGCCAGCAAAAGCGCGCCAACGCGCAAGCTGGCGGAAGCGCCGACCCGTTTTCACACCGAATTTATGCCGGAAGCAAAATTTCTCGCCATGCCGCAAGTCTCTTCAGAGCGGCGTGACTTCATTCCGATTGATTTCCTCACGCCCGAGCACCTGTGTGGCGACAAACTCCGGGTGGTGGAAAACGCGACGGTTTATCACTTTGGCCTGCTGAGTTCGACCATGCACATGGCCTGGACGCGCCGGGTGTGCGGGCGACTTGAGAGCCGATATCAGTATTCAGCCCTGATTGTTTACAACAATTTTCCGTGGCCCGGTCATGCGTCCAAAGAAACGCCCGCCAAGACAGCGCGCCTGCAAGCCGCTGTCGCCACCGCCGCGCAAGCCGTGCTTGATGCCCGCGCCGCCTGCGTGGACCATACGCTGGCCGATCTTTACGACCCACTGGTCATGCCGTTCGTTCTGCGCAAAGCGCACCGAAAACTCGACCGGGCCGTCGATGCCGCTTACGGCTACAAAGGAGCAGCCGAGGACGCGGCCCGCGTGGCATTTTTATTCACCCTGTACCAGGAAATTACCGGCGCGACCGCCTTGATGGTGCCAGCCAAAGCGCCCAAGCCGCCCAAAGCACCTAAACCGCCCAAGCCGCGCAAGCCCAAAACAAGCCCGGCCAGCGCGCCCGCCTGAAAACCCAACGCTGGGCAAAGCGGGTAAAACCGCTCTGGGCTACATCACCGCCCGCGCCGCCACGCCCAGCGCCCGCAGCCGTTTAGCCATCGACAAAATATGCCGGTCTTTGCTTAACAACAAAGCCTGCCCGGCCACGGCCAAGTCGATGAATTTCTGGTCGTCCGCGTCGCGGCAGCTCAAGCGGCATGTGGCGGCGGGGCTGATCAAGCGGGCGTGGCGGTCAAACGCGGCCAGCACGTCCTCGGCGCTGAGCTGGTAAAACGCCAGACGCAGCACGATTTGCGGATAAGCCAGCACACGCGCCAGCTCGTCGCGCATGGGCTGGGTGGCGATCCAGTCGATTTCACCCGCTTGCAGCGCCTGCTTGACGGCCTTGGCGGCTGCGTCGTCAAAAATGAAAACATCCAGAATGATGTTGGTGTCGAGCACGACCAGCGCCTTGCGCACTGGCGGCGTGGGTGCTGATTCGGCAGAAACAGCGGGCACCTGGCCTGCAGCGGATGCCGACGGCGCGAAAGGCGGCATTTCAGTGTCCGAACTCACGCTGTGGGCGGCTGCTGCGCCTCTGCATCGGCAGCGCCGGGCTTGGCGCGGGCCGATCCGGCCACCATGTCAAAGCGGAACAATCGGCATTCAATCGGGCCGTTCCACATCGGCACGCGGCGCGATTCTTTCAGGCGCATCTTGTTCGGCAGCTTCAAATCGGGCGTCAGGATGTGGGCGGTCCAACCGGCGTAGTTTTTCTTCCAGTGGGCGGCGAGTTGCGGGAAGAAGTCGCTGGCTTCCTCGCCCCAGGCGTTTTGCGCCTGCTCGCGGCCCGGATTGGCCGAGCGGTCGCGCGACGGCTCGAACGCGGATTCATCCCGGTCGTCGCGGCTGGTCCGCTCGTTGCGCTGATGGCGTTCGTCGCGCCCAAAGCGTTCACCTTGGCCGGAGCGGGTAGGCCAGCCGTCTTGCGGGCCGCGCTCGGCGCGCAGCGGCTGGCCGAACTCATCGACGCTCTGGCCCTGAAACTGCGAACGGCGCTGGTCGCGCCCCTGCACGCCGGTAATCCCGGCCACGCCCGCCACGTCGATACGCTCGCCATACGGCGGGTTGACCAGCATCACGCCACTCGGCGCGGGCGGCATGCGCTGCAGCGCGTCGCCGCCGCGCAGTTGCACGGCGTTGGCGACACCGGCGCGCTCGGCATTGCGCTCGGCAAAATCGACCATCCGAAAAGACACATCGCTGCCGAACACCGGCGCTGTCGGCTCGGTAATCGCGGCTTCCGCCTGATCGAGCAGGCCGTCCCAGACGTGGCCCTGAAACGGCAGATATTTTTGAAACGCAAAGCGGCGGTTGATGCCGGGCGCAATGCTGCAGGCAATTTGCGCGGCCTCAATCACGATGGTGCCCGAGCCGCAGCACGGGTCATACAGCGGCACGCCTTGTTTGCAGAGTTCGTCCCAGCCGCTGGCGGCAATGATCGCGGCGGCCAGCGTTTCTTTCAAAGGCGCATCGCCCTTGTCTTCGCGCCAGCCGCGTTTAAAGAGCGGCTCGCCCGAGGTGTCGATGTAAATCGTCACCGTGTCAGTCGTCAGGTGGACGTACACGCGCACGTCCGGCCAGCGCGTATCGACGCTGGGGCGCACGTCGTTGAACTTGTGGCGAAAGCGGTCGGCAATCGCGTCTTTGATCTTCAGAGCCGCGAAATTCAGGCTCTGCAGCGGGCTGTGCTGGGCGGTGATTTCGACCTTGAAGGTCTGTTTGGGCGTGAACCAGATTTCCCAGGCCACGCTGGCCGCCGCGTTGTACAGATCCTGCTCGCTGCGGTATTGGCCGTGCTGCAGCTCGATCAGCACGCGCTGGGCCAGTCGGCTGTGCAGATTGAGTTTCATGGCGTCGCGCCACGAGCCTTGCAATTGAACGCCGGCGCGCCAGGCTTTGCCCGCGATGCCGGTGACGCGCTGGATTTCGGTGGCCAGCAGGGTTTCGACGCCAGCGGCGCACGGGAGGAATAGTTGGAGTTGATTCATGACTGGCTTTTAGGTTGCGTGATGCCCGGCCATGTGCGCCGGACTCTGATCACGGCGATTTCACAGCGCTTTGCGCAAATTGGTGGGCGCGATGCGCAGGGCTTCGCGGTATTTGGCCACGGTGCGGCGGGCGCATTCAATGCCCTGCTCCTTGAGCATCTCGGACAGCTGGTTGTCGCTCAGCGGCTTGTGCGGGCTTTCGGACGCGACAAACTGCTTGATGAGGGCGCGCACCGCCGTGCTCGACGCGTTGCCGCCGGTCTCGGTGCCCAGCCCGGAGCCGAAGAAATATTTCAATTCAAACGTGCCAAACGGCGTGCTCATGTATTTGGCCGTGGTGACGCGGGAAATGGTCGATTCGTGCAAACCCAGCTCGTCGGCAATCTCGCGCAGCACCAGCGGGCGCATGGCCAGCTCGCCGTGGCTGAAAAAGCTTTTTTGCCGCTCAACGATGGCATTGCTCACGCGCAGGATGGTGTCAAACCGCTGCTGGATGTTTTTGATGAACCAGCGCGCCTCCTGCAGCCGCTGCTGCAGCGCCTGCCCGCCCTGGCCTTTGTGCTGCTTCATGACGTTGGCGTAAATGTCGTGGACGCGCAGCCGGGGCATGACTTCACTGTTGAGCACCACCTTAAAGCCGCGCAGCGTTTTGGTCACGATCACGTCGGGCACGATGAGGTTGCGCTCGACATTGGCAAAACGGCGTCCCGGCTTGGGGTCAAGCCGCGCAATAAGAGCTATCGCGCCTTTGATCACGTCTTCCGGGAAACCGCACAGAATGACCAATCGCTTGACATCGCGCTTGGCCTGCAGCTCCATCGGCTGGCGGCACATGGCCAGCGCGGCGCGGGCTTGCTCGCTGTCCGGGCTGTCCTGCAGTTGCAGGCTCAGGCATTCGGCCAGATTGCGGGCGCCGACACCGGCAGGCTCCATGTGCTGCAGCAGTTTGAGCGCCATCGAAAAGCACTGTTCCAGCTCCTCAGCCTCTTCCTGATCGCCGTGCGCCAGACCGGCGGCCAGCGAGGCCAGCGTGTCTTCCAGATAACCATCGTCGTTGAGCGACTCGATCAAAAAATGCAGCGCGGCGCGGTCTTCTTCCGACAGGCGCAGGGCGAGCGCCTGGCGGTGCAAATAATCCTGCAGCGAGACATGCGCGCCAGTCAAATCCGAAGCTTCGGCGTCGCTGTCGTCGAGGTTGTTCTTGCGTGCGGGCGCGTCGCCGCCCCATTCGCTGTCGTCGGGCGACGAATCGACCGAGCCGTCGCCGTCCCAGCTGTCTTCGAGGCTGGTTTCGGAGCTGAGTTCGGAGGTGGTTTCGGCTTCGGCCTTGCTGGCCGCGCTGGTGTCGTCGGCGGTGCTGCTGGAAACCGTCGGCTCGGCGGCGGACTCAAACTCGCGGCTGTCCTGGCTGACCGGCGTGTTGGTGTGCTCCAGGCCGAACTCTTCGCGCGGCGCGGTGTCCTCGGCCATTTCGAGGAACGGGTTTTCATCGAGCATCTGCTCGACTTCCTGGCTCAGCTCCAGCGTCGAAAGCTGCAGCAGCCGAATCGACTGCTGCAACTGCGGCGTGAGCGCCAAATGCTGCGAAACCCGAAGGGAAAGACCCTGCTTCATGACGTGACCATCTTTTACATCCTGAAATGTTCGCCGAGATACACCCGGCGCACATCGGCATTGTTGACAATCTCGGCGGGCGTGCCGTTGGCCAGCACATGACCGTCGTTGATGATGTAGGCGTGATCGCAGATGCCCAGCGTCTCGCGCACGTTGTGGTCGGTGATCAACACGCCGATGCCCCGCGCTTTTAAAAAACCAATGATGCGCTGGATTTCAATCACCGCAATCGGATCAATCCCGGCAAACGGCTCATCGAGCAGAATAAAACGCGGCTGCGTGGCCAGCGCACGGGCGATCTCAACGCGGCGGCGCTCGCCACCGGACAGCGCCGGGGCGGGCGAGGCGCGCAGATGATCGACGCGCAAATCCTGCAGCAGCGCGTCCAAACGCAGTTCGATTTCGGCGCGGGTGAGTGGCGCGCCGCTGGTGTCGCGCTGCAGTTCAAGCACGGCGCGCACGTTTTCTTCGACCGTGAGCTTGCGAAAAATCGACGCTTCTTGCGGCAAATAGCTCAGACCCAGACGGGCGCGGTTGTGAATCGGCATGTGCTCGACCGGCTGGCCGTCGATGGAAATTTCGCCCGCGTCGGCGCGCACCAGCCCGACGATCATGTAAAACGAGGTGGTTTTGCCCGCGCCGTTGGGGCCAAGCAGCCCGACGACTTCGCCCTTTTGCACCGACAGCGACACGTCGCGCACCACGAGGCGGCTGCCGTAGGATTTTTTCAGGCCCTGGGCGACCAGGCGGCTGGGGGTTTCAATGCGGGCGGCGGCGGGAGTTTCGGTCTGCGTCAGCATCAGGGCGCTTTCTGGCTGGCCCCGCCGCCCAGCGAGGTGCTCGGACGCAAGGCGGGCGCGACGGGTACGGGCACGGCAGGCGTGACAGGCGCCGATGCCGACGAACGCGGCGAAAGCATGGTGCGAACCCGGCCCGCCGGATTGGCCGCCGAGCTGTTCTTCGCGCCGCCATCGACGCTGAACACGTCGGTGATGTTGTTGTACACGATGAGCGCGCCGGAGGTTTCATCGGCCAGCGTCGCGCCTTTGTAGCGGCGCACCACGGCGCGGTTGACAAAGCGCACCAGGTCGGCGCGGCTGTCGTACTCGATGCGCTCGCCTTCGCCTTCGACGTATTCATCGACGCCGTCGCGCTTTTTGCGGTAATAGGCCAGCTTGCCGGGTGCGGCTATGGCGACGGCTTTTTGGTAGCCCTCGGGGTCTTGGCTGACATCGACCTGACCGCCGCGAATGATGGTCGTGCCTTTGGTGATGACGACGTTGCCGGTGAAGACGCTGGTTTGCTTCAGATCGTCATAACGCAGCGTGTCGGCCTCGGCGTTCATGGGCTTGTCGCGGTCGGCTTTTTCAGCCGCAGCCGGAAGCGCGCTGCCTGCTGCCAAAGCGGCAATCAGGATGAGGGAGAAAAAAGGGCGGTTCATAAGGCACGAATCTTGCTGCTTGGTTGGTGCGATTGTAGCCATGCCCGCAGTAAGAACATTACCGGCCCGCAATAATTGCTGGGCCACCCCGGCCCAGGGCTTATTTGGCCTTGCCGCGCACCTGGCCGATCAGGAAATCGGTGACCTGCAAGGCGCGCTGCAGCGTCCCGGCCTGGGTGCCGGACGTGAAATAACGCCCATGAATGCCCAGCGATGGCACGCCGTCCACACCGTAGGCGTTTTGCAGCTGGGTCGATTTGCGCACCTTGGTCATGACCGCAAAGGAGTTGTACAGCTCGGTGAATCTGGCTTTGGGAATGCCCTGCTTTTCCGCCCAGGCACCAATCTGGTCGGCGGTGTTGAGCGGCTGCTTTTCAACGTGAACCGCGTTGAAAACCTTTTTATGCAGCTCATCGACCTTACCCAACGCTTCGAGCACGAAATAAAGGCGCTGCTGCGGCTCAAAGTCGGGGCGGAACGCCACCGGCACGCGGCGCACGGCCACATCCTTGGGCGCGCTTTTGGCCCAGGCATCAAACATGGGCTCGAAGACGTTGCAATGCGGGCAGCTGTACCAGAAGAACTCGACCACCTCGACCTGCCCGGCGGGCACCTCGGTGACGGCGGGCTTGTCGAGTACCAGGTAATCCGTGCCGCTCTGAAAAGCCTTGGCCTGAGCGTGTGCGGACAGCGCGGGCATGCCCAAGGCAGCGGCAGCGATAGAAGTGGCTGAAAACGAAAACTCACGACGTTGCATACAAAATTCTCCTGAAGATAAAAAGTTCCGCCCACGCAGGCTGCCCTAGCGCTGCACCTTGACCAGGGCGGATTCAACCGTCTGGCTGTCCAGCTTGGTTTTCATTTTGTCAGCCTCATCCTTTTTCTCGAAGGGGCCGACGCGCACCCGGTACACCGTGCCGCCGCTTTGCTCACGCGGCGTGACCTGCGCCTGCACGCCCAGCGCCTGCAGCCGGGCGCGCTGCTTTTCGGCCTCTTCAGGCGCGTGGAAAGCGCCAGCCTGGATGAAATAAGTGAACGGGTCAGAGCCCACAGCCACCGGCGCGGAGGTGGTGCGGACCTTGGCCAGATCGCCCAGCGGATCAGCGGAACGGGCCTTGGCCAGATCGCCCAGCGGGTCGGAGGAACGGGCCTTGGCTGGTTTGGCGGGCGCAGGCGCGGCCAGCGAATTGGCCAGATCGCCCAGCGGGTCCGAAGAAGCGGGCTTGGGTTTGGCCAGTGCAGCCGATTTGGCCGCATCGCCCTGCGCGTCCGAGGCGCGGGCCTTGGCGCGAGCTGCGGCCGAGGCGGCGGACGCCGCCGCAAGGGCGCGGGGCGTTTTGCTCCCGGCGCGGGAGGCGGGCGCGACCGGATCGGGCACCGTGGCGGCGGACGAATCGGACACATCCTCGTTGGCCAGTTCGCCAGAGGCCGACGGCGCGGGACGGGCGGGATTTTTGCCCGCCAGAGGCGCGTTCGGGTCCCAGTTTTTGTTCTTCATGGTCTCGGCCGCATCGCTGCTCGGGCTGTGCGCCAGGGTCTTGTTGGTGAAGGGCACCGGCATTTTGGTGATGTACACCGCCACCGCCAGCGCCACGCCCAAACCGACCAGCGAACCCACCACCAACCCAAGCAAAGTCCCGCCCCGTTGTTTATGTGTCATATCCATTCCTTGTTACTAGCCTTGCTGATCCGCTTGAGAGGACGGGACATTCTTTTTACATTTTCCGGGGTGCGCTCACGCCCAGCACAGCCAGGCCATTGTGCAGCACCTGCGCCGTGGCTGCCACCAGCGCCAGCCGCGCCAGCTTGACGGCTTCGTCATCGACCAGAATGCGCTCGGCGTCGTAGTAGCTGTGGTAGCAGGCGGCCAGCTCGCGGAGGTAAAACGCCACATCGTGCGGCGCAAAACCGCTGGCCGCGTGACTCAGCATGTCGCTGTATTTGGCCAGCAGCAGCATCAAAGCCTGCGCCTGCGGGCTGTCCAGCGCCGACAGGTCCACGTCTTTGAGCTGGCTTTCGTCGCCGCCCTGCGCCGCCCACGTCGTGAGAATCGAGCAGATGCGCGCATGCGCGTACTGCACGTAATAGACCGGGTTTTCGTTGTTCTTGGCCAGCGCCAGGTCGATGTCGAAGATGTATTCGGTATCCGGCTTGCGGCTGAGCAGGAAAAACCGCACCGCGTCGGCGCTGGTCCATTCGATCAGATCGCGCAGCGTCACGTAGCTGCCTGCGCGCTTGGAGATTTTCACTTCCTCGCCGTTGCGCACCACGCGCACCATCGTGTGCAGCACGTAGTCGGGGTAGCCTTGGGGCACACCTGCACCCGCCGCCTGCAGCCCGGCGCGCACGCGGGCAATCGTGCCGTGGTGATCCATGCCCTGAATGTTGATGGCCTTGGCGAAACCGCGCTCCCATTTGGCGAGGTGATACGCCACGTCGGGCACGAAATAGGTGAAGGTGCCGTCGCCCTTTTTCATCACGCGGTCTTTGTCGTCGCCGTAGTCGGTCGATTTGAGCCAGAGCGCGCCGTCTTGTTCGTAGGTTTTGCCTGCTTCCTGCAAGCGCGCCACGGTCGAGGCCACGCGGCCCGAGCTGTACAGGCTGGACTCCAAATAGTAATTGTCAAAACGCACCGAGAACGCCTGCAAATCCAAGTCCTGCTCGTGGCGCAGATAAGCCACGGCGAACTGGCAAATCGAGTCCATATCGTCCACGTCGCCCGAGGCGGTGAACTCGCGGTCGTCGGATTTCACCGTTTTGCCCGCCAGAAAGTCGGCGGCGATGTCGGCGATGTAGTCGCCGTTGTAAAAAGCCTTGCTGGCCGGGTTAGCCGGATCGGTCGGCCAGCACTCGTCGCCCGGCTTGAAGCCCTTGGCGCGCAACTGCGTGCTGGTGGCCAGCGTCTGGATCTGCACCCCGGCGTCGTTGTAATAGAACTCACGGTGAACCTGGGCGCCCTGGGTTTCGTACAGGTTGCAGATCGCGTCGCCCAGCGCCGCCTGGCGGCCGTGGCCGACGTGCAGCGGGCCGGTCGGATTGGCCGAGACGAACTCGACAATCATCTTGCGTTCAGGCTCAAGCGGCTGCATGCCGTAGCGAGTGCCCGCGTTCAGCACCTCGCGCACGGTTTCTTGCTTG
>CAIYKK010000096.1 GCA_903926695.1 uncultured Burkholderiales bacterium | reverse complement strand
GTTGAGCCGCGTCCAGGCGGCACGGAAACGCTCTGGCGCAAAACCCAGGCGGTTCATGCCGGTGTTCATTTTTAAAAACACGCGGTGCGGCAATTGCGTTTTGTGCGCGGCGAGCATGTTGATCTGCTCGTTGCAGTGAATCGTGTGCCACAGCCCCAGGCGCGAGCACAGCTCCAGATCACGCGCCTCAAAGCAGCCTTCTAACAACAAAATCGGGCCGCGCCAGTCGAGGGCGCGCAGGCGCTTGGCCTCGTCCAGATCGAGCAGGGCAAAACCGTCGGCGCTGCGCAGCGCGTCAAAAGCGCGCTCAATGCCGTGGCCGTAGGCGTTGGCCTTGACGACGGCCCAGACGCGTGCATCGGGCGTGGCCTGGCGCACGCGGGCCAGGTTGTGGCTCAGGGCAGTGGGATGAATGGTGGCAAGAATCGGACGTGGCATGGGGGCAATCGCAGGGGGCAAACAAAGGCGGGGCGCAGCCGCCGCCTTCGGGTTAACAAAACAGGCTCTAGGCCGCTCCCGGATTCTGACATCTGCCCCCATGCTATAAACGGCGATTCTTTGGAGACATTCACCCCTATTTCGAGACATCAGATGAACTGATGCGGTTTTACGGTGACTCATACAGTTAAATGAAGCGCGGTTTTTACACCATCATGGCAGCTCAGTTTTTCAGTTCGCTGGCTGATAACGCGCTATTTGTCGCCGCCGTGGAGCTGCTCAAAACCAGTGGCGCGCCCAAGTGGCAGCCTGCGGCGCTGGTGCCGATGTTTGCACTGTTTTACGTGGTGCTGGCGCCTTTTGTCGGCGCTTATGCCGATGCCCGGCCCAAGGGCCGCGTCATGTTCGCCAGCAACGCCATCAAGGTGATTGGCTGCCTGATGATGCTGTTTGGCTCGCACCCGCTGCTGGCTTACGCCATCGTGGGGCTGGGTGCGGCGGCTTATTCGCCCGCCAAATACGGCATTTTGACGGAGCTGCTGCCCGCCTCGCAACTGGTCAAGGCCAACGGCTGGATCGAGGGGCTGACGATTTCGTCCATCATTTTGGGCGTGCTGCTGGGCGGCCAGCTGGTGGGCGGCCCCATCTCCAGCCACCTGCTGGCTTTTGACTTTCCATTTATAAACACCGGCGTGACCACCGCGCCCGAAGCGGCCATTGCGCTGCTGATCTTGCTGTACCTGATCGCAGCCTGGTTCAACACCCGCATTCCTGACACCGGCGTCGAAATGCGCCCGATGCCGAGCAACAAGTTTGAGCTGCTGCCCGATTTCTGGAACTGCAACGCCGCGCTGTGGCGCGACAAGCTGGGCCAGATTTCGCTGGCGACCACAACGCTGTTCTGGGGCGTGTCGGGCAACCTGCGCTACATCGTGCTGGCCTGGAGCGCGGCGGCGCTGGGCTACAACACGACGCAGGCTTCATCGCTGGTGGGCGTGGTGGCGATTGGCACGGCGGCGGGTGCCATTTTGGCGTCGCTGCGCATGCGGCTCGATCAGGCGACCCGCGTGATACCGCTGGGCATTGCGATGGGGCTGCTGGTGATTGGTATGAACTTCATCAGCAACGCTTGGGTGGCCGCGCCGTTTTTGATCGTCTTGGGCGCGCTGGGCGGCTTTTTGGTGGTGCCGATGAATGCGCTGCTGCAGCACCGGGGCCACAAGCTGATGGGCGCGGGCCGCTCGATTGCGGTGCAGAACTTCAACGAGCAGGCCTGCATTTTGAGCCTGGGCGCGGGTTACAGCCTGTCCACCGGGCTGGGGCTGTCGGCCTTTGGTGCGATCACCGGCTTTGGCGTGGTGGTGGCGGGCAACATGTGGCTGATCCAGCGCTGGCACAAACGCAACACCATCCGGCACAAGGTGCAGGTCGATCACCTGATGAGCATCGCACGCAGCGACAAATCGCACTGATGGCCGCGCTTGAACTGAACTGCGCGGGCGCGCCGCGCACCGCCGCCCTGGCCGCTGGCGCCTTGACGCTCAATGCGCTGGTCTGGGGCGTGTCGTGGTGGCCGTTTCGCCAATTGCAAGGCTACGGGCTGCATCCGCTGTGGGCCACGGCGCTGATGTATGTGCTCATTTGCACGGGCTTGCTGGTGTTTCATGCCAAGGCGTGGCGCGGCTTGGCCACCTGTCCGCCGCTGTGGATGCTGGGCGCGGCGGCGGGGCTGACCAATGTCGGCTTCAACTGGGCCGTGACCGTGGGCGACGTGGTGCGCGTGGTGCTGCTGTTTTACCTGATGCCCGCCTGGTCGGTGCTGGCCGCCTGGCTGATGCTGGGCGAAAAACCTACCGTGGGCGCGCTGCTGCGGCTGGCGCTGGGCATGGCCGGCGTGCTGGTGGTGCTCAAAACCCCGGAAGTTCCCTGGCCGGTGCCGCAGGGCGCGGCCGACTGGCTGGCCATAGGCGGAGGTTTGAGTTTTGCGGTGACCAACGTGCTGCTGCGCCAGTACGGACACACGCCCGGCGCCTCGCGCATGCTGGCGATGTTTGGCGGCAGCGGTCTGACGGCCACGGCGGCCGCGCTGGTCGGCATGTCGCTGCAACTGGTGCCCGGCCCGGCGCTGCAGCTGGCCGGTCTGCCGGTGCTGCTTTCCCGTCGCTGCGGCTGCGCGCC
>CAIYKK010000095.1 GCA_903926695.1 uncultured Burkholderiales bacterium | reverse complement strand
TGCGTCGAGCCGGTCGTAGAGCTTTTCCAGATCGGCATAAATGCCTTCCATCGCCTCGGGGCGGATGCGGTTGCCATCGTCGTCGATGATCACGCCGCCCATGTGCGCGGCCAGTTTCAGGGCGATTTCGCACATGCGCGCAAAGGGTTTTTCAATCCGCTGCACCTGCGGCACGTCCAGCGCAATGCTGAATTCGCGCAGCGCGGTTTGTTCGGAGTCGTCGGCCATCGCGGCCTGCGAGTCAAAGGACAGCGCCAGAATCGGCGGATGGTGGCCGGGCTGGGTGGCGGGCAGCAGCATGCGCCCCGGAATCAAGCCCGGCACAAAACCCAGCTGGGCAGCCGCTTGCTGCACGTAGCCGGGACTCCAGGCGGTATCCACGGCGCGCAGCGTCATGTTGAGTTGGGCGTCGTGGTTGTTGGCAAAGTGGTCCAGCTCGCGGGCGCGGGCGACTTCTTCGAGCATGTCGGGAAACTGCGCTTCGCCGCCGATGGCGTCGGCAAAGGCGCGGGTCTTGATGACAAACTCGGAATACTCGATCTGGTTCAGCGCGCCGGTGCGGTTGGCCAGTTGCACCCCGCACTGAAAAGCCCGGTAGCGCTGCCCGGCGGCAGGATATTCCCACTCGCCCGTGGTCAGGCTCAGGCCTTCGGCGCCAAAGAGCTTGCGGCCCACGCGGCGCGTGCCGGGCATGGCGGCCAAAGCGGCCTCGCCGGAAATCACCGACTCCAGCGAAATGGCGGCAATGGCGTCGATCAGCACGTCGAGGCTGGGTTTCTTTTCCGGCGCGGTCATTTCGGTGAGCGCGGCCAGGTTGGAATCAGCCTCAAAGCCGGGTTCGGACCAGCGCGCCGAGGCGCCGGTCTGCGACGCTGGCGCGGCGGATTGGCCAGCTGGCGGCGTTTTGGCGATGGACACGCCCGGCTGAGACGGCGCAGCCTTCAGGGCCGACGGCGGTGGCGACTGGGAATCGGGCGGCGGCGTGGCCTGCTTGGGCTGGCTCTTGCGGGCGGACCAGGCGCCATGCGCCACCACGCCCGCCAGAACGAGGCCACCCCCGACTGCCAAACTGATTTGTAAAGTACTGCTCATGATGTATTAAGTTGCTTCGGCAAAACTGAGGGCGGCTTGCATATCTACCGCCACGATACGGGAAACGCCCTGCTCCTGCATGGTCACGCCAATGAGTTGCTCGGCCATTTCCATCGCAATTTTGTTGTGACTGATGAATAAAAACTGGGTTTGTTGGCTCATGCTGGCCACAAGTTTGGCATAACGCTCGGTGTTCGCGTCATCCAATGGCGCATCAACCTCATCCAACAGGCAAAAAGGCGCCGGATTGAGCTGAAAAATCGCAAAAACCAGCGCAATGGCCGTCAATGCCTTTTCGCCGCCAGAGAGTAAATGAATCGTCTGGTTCTTTTTGCCCGGCGGCTGCGCCATGACCTGCACGCCCGCATCGAGGATTTCGTCGCCGGTCATCACCAGCCGCGCATTGCCGCCGCCAAACAGCTCCGGGAACATGCGGCCAAAGTGGCCATTGACCGCCTCGAAAGTGCTGGACAGCAGCTCGCGGGTTTCCATGTCGATTTTTTTGATCGCGTCTTCCAGCGTGGCCATCGCTTCGTTCAAATCGGCGGACTGGGCATCGAGAAACTGCTTGCGCTCTCGGGCGGTGCTGAGTTCGTCCAGCGCGGCTAAATTGACCGCGCCCAGCGCGTGAATGTCGCGCTGCAGCCGGTCAATGTCGCCCTGCAGGCCGGTGAGGCGCACATTGCCCGCCTGAATCGACTCGGCCACTGCGGGCAAATCAGCCTGCGCCTCGGTCAGCAACTGGGCGTATTGCTCAAAACCCAGCCGCGCCGCCTGCTCTTTCAATTGAAACTCGGTGATGCGCTGGCGCAACGGGTCGAGCTCGCGCTCCAGTTGCTGGCGGCGCTCGTCGTTGGTGCGCAGTTGGCCGGTTAAATCGTCGTACTGACTGCGCCGGGCGCTTAAGTCGGCTTCGCGGGCCAGCTTGCGGTCCAGCGCGTCTTGCAGCCCGCCTTGCGCGGCGGCGTCGCTCAGGCGCGAGAGTTCTTGATGGGCGCGTTCGCCTTCGTCGGCGAGCGCGGTGGCCTGGCTGGCGGCCATTGCAATGGCGCGGCTGAGTTCTTCGCGGCGCGTGGCCAGCGTGCGCAGCGCAAATTGCGCTTCCTGCGCCTGGCGCTCTAACGTGCGCTGCTGCTCGTGCGCTTCGGCGCGGCGGCGCTCGGCGGCGATCACTTTGTCCTCAAACTGAACGTGGCGCTCCTGGCTGTCGGCTAGCTGCATGTCCAGCTCTTCAAAACGGCCTTCGGCGGTGGCCCGGCGCTCTTGCAATTCGTCGAGCTGGGCTTCGATGTCAGCCATGTCGCCTGCGATTTGCCCACTGCGCGCTTTGATCTGTTCGGCTTGCTGGCTCAGACGCAGCACTTCGACCTGCAGCGCGTGGCTGTGCTTTTGGCCGTCGGCGGCGGTGCGGCGGGCGGCGGTCAGCGCTTGCGACGCTTCTAAATAAGCGGCTTCGGCGTGGCTTAAGGCGAGGCGGGCTTCTTCGCTGATCAGCGTTTGTGCTTTGGCGTTTTTTTCCAGATTTTCGATTTCGCCAGCGCGTGCCAGCAACCCGGCCTGCTCCGAATCGGGCGCGTAAAAGCTGACGCTGTGCGCCATGACGGCGTGGCCGCCGGTCACATAAATGGTTTCGCCGGGCTGAAGTTTGTGGCGCTCGGCGAGCGCGTCGCTCAGGCTGTCGGCGGTGTAGCAGCCGTTTAGCCAGCCGTCCAGCAGCGCCGACAGGCCCGCGTCGTGCAGGCGCAGCAGCGCGGCCAGCGGTTTCAGCGTGAGCGCCGGATTGGCTACCCGATTGACTGCCGGGTTAGCCGCTGGATTGGCTGCCGGATTGACTCGGGGCGGCGCGGACGCCTCGGGCGGGCTGTAAAACGACAGTTTGGCGGGTGGCCCGTCCGGCGAATGGCGACTCTCGGAACTGCGGCCCTCGGCACCGGCAAAACCGCGCACCGTCTCCAGCCGCCCGACTTCCAGCGCGCCCAGACGTTCGCGCAGCGCCGCTTCCAGCGCGTTTTCCCAGCCGCGCTCGATGTGCAGGCGGCTCCACAGCCCCGGCAAATCGGCCAGACCGTGTTTTTTCAGCCACGGCTGGAGCTTGCCGTCAGTTTTCACCTTGTCTTGCAGCGCTTTCAGGGCTTCCAGCCGGGCGGATAAATCAGCGCGCTTGGCCGATTCGGCGTTCACGGTTTGCTGCCAAGCGCGCCGCGCTTCGTCGAGCTGCGGCACGGCGTCATTCAATTCCTGCAAGCGCGCTTCGGCGACGGCCTGCGCTTCTTGCGCGGCGGCGAGTTGCGCGCTCAAGTCCAGAAGCCGCGCCTCGTCGGGCGCCTGCAGCGCTTTGCGGTCGGCGTTCAGGCGCTCGTGGCGCTGGTTTAAAGCCCTTGACTGCTCTTCAATATGGCGCTGCTCGGCGGCCAGCACCTGAATCTGCTGCTGAATCTGCGTCACGCTGGTGCGCTGGGCGTTGGCGGCGTTCTGGGCTTGGCGCAGCGCTTCTTCCAGCGCGGGCAATTGGCTTTGTTGCTCTTCGCTTTGGGCGGCGAGGAGTTCGGCTTTTTCTTCGGCGTCAAACACTTGCTCGGCCAGCGTTTCTTCTTCGGCCAGCGCGTCTTGGCTGCGCGTGGCCCATTGCGCCGCCTGTTCCTTGAGCTGGAACAGCCGCAGCTCAACGCGCTTGCGGCCTTCGACAACAAAGCGGATTTCCGCTTCCAGCCGCCCGGCTTCGGCGCTGGCTTCGTAGAGCTGGCCCTGCGCCTGATTGACCTGATCGCCCGCGTCGTAATGCGCCTGGCGGATGGTTTCCAGACTGCTTTCAATGTGGCGCAAGTCGACAATGCGGCTTTCCAGATCGTTCACGGATTTTTCGGAATCGGCCTTGATGCGGGCTTGTTCCGCTTCGCTGTCGGCGCGTTTTAAAAACCAGAGCTGCTGCTGTTTCAAAGTGCTGGCCGCCTGCAGCGTGTTGTAGCGCAGCGCGACTTCAGCCTGCTTTTCCAGCCGCGCCAGATTGGCGTTCAGTTCGCGAAGGATGTCTTCGACGCGCACCAGATTTTCGCGGGCGTCCGACAGGCGGTTGCCGGTTTCGCGGCGGCGCTCTTTGTATTTGGACACGCCCGCCGCTTCTTCCAGAAACAGCCGCAGCTCTTCGGGGCGCGACTCGATGATGCGGCTGATCGTGCCCTGGCCGATGATCGCGTAGGCACGCGGCCCGAGGCCGGTGCCC
>CAIYKK010000094.1 GCA_903926695.1 uncultured Burkholderiales bacterium | reverse complement strand
GGGTGCTCGGCACCGCCGCCATGAAGGGCTCGTCGTAGAGCGGCGCAATCGCCAGGTTGGTGTCGGGAAACGGCTCGGCCAGAATCGCGCAGTCGATCTCGCCGGTGCGCAGCTCTTCGAGCAGCTTGACGGTGAAGTTTTCATGCAGCATCAGCGGCATTTGCGGCGTTTTTTCGATGATCTGGCGCACCAGGTCGGGCAGCAAATAAGGGCCGATGGTGTAGATCACGCCGAGGCGCAGGCTGCCGGCCAGCGGGTCTTTGCCGCGCCGGGCGCTCTCGCGGATGTTCTCGGCCTGTTCCAGCACGCTTTGCGCTTGGCGCACGATTTCCTCGCCCAGCGGCGTGACGGTGATTTCATTGGCATTGCGCTCGAACAGCTTGACTTGCAGTTCTTCTTCGAGCTTTTTGATCGCCACGCTGAGCGTGGGCTGAGAGACATGGCAGGCCTCCGCACCCCGGCCAAAGTGCTTTTCGCGCGCCACGGCGACGATGTATTTGAGTTCGGTCAGCGTCATGGGGGGATTGTCGGGGTTTGAGACAAGACTAGAGTTTTTCTTCTTTGCGCCAGCACATGCACTCAATCCAACTGAGCGTCGATTCCACCGAGCATGCTTATGGCACTGAACGTTTACATAAAAAACCTGCAATACTTGTTACGTTCGCATCATCCATTTACATTCATTAATCTCAACAAGGAAGCCATGACTGACGCTCAAGAAACGAAATGCCACGCAATCATTCACGGGCACGCCATCACTGCGGCGGCAGGCAATGCAATTCCGGTTCCGGGCTTGGGTATTGCTACAGACATGCTAACAATGACTTCCATGACAATGAGCCTTTGTGCTGTATTTGGTGGCAGTCTCACTGAAGAGGCAGCAAAAGCTCTCGCAATTGCGACAATGAAAAACGCAATGCTCAAGCAACCAATCAAAGTTCTGACCAAGGAGTTATCTAAACTAATTCCAGGTCTTGGACAAATTGTTGCCCCGAGCATTTCTGTAGTCATGCTTGAGGCGGCTGGTTGGACACTTGCAAAGGAGCTTGAAGCCAAGTTTATGAAAAAGCTAGCCTAAAAACCTCAAGCCTTCAAAAACTCCGCCTTCCCGCCCAGCCAGCGCTGGATATGCCGCTGCGCCAGTTCAGGATATTGATCGAGCATCAGCGGCGCCACTTCCCGCGCCCAGGCCAGCAGCGGCGCGTCCTGCGCCAAATCAGCAAAGCGCAGCATCGCCGCCCCCGACTGGCGCGCGCCTAAAAACTCGCCCGGCCCGCGAATCTCCAAATCGCGCCGGGCAATCTCAAACCCGTCGTTCGTCTCCACCATCGCCTTGAGCCGCGCCCGCGCCACCTCGCCCAGCCGGGGCGCGTCGCCGGTGGAATACAGCAGCACGCAGGCCGAAGCCGCCGCGCCGCGCCCGACGCGCCCGCGCAACTGGTGCAACTGCGACAGGCCAAAACGCTCGGCATGCTCGATCACCATCAGCGAGGCATTGGGCACATCGACGCCAACCTCGATCACCGTGGTGCTGACCAGCACGCCCATCACGCCTTCGGTGAACAGCGCCATCACCGCCTTTTTTTCCGCCGCCGCCATGCGCGAATGCAGCAGGCCCACGCCGACGCCGGGCAGGGCCGCGCTCAGGTCTTCGTGCGTCTGCGTGGCGTTGGCCAGGTCCATTGACTCGCTTTCCTCGATCAGCGGGCAGACCCAATAAATCTGCCGCCCTTCGGCAATCTGCGCCTGAATGCGGGCAACAACCTCGTCGCGCCGCGCATCGTTCACCACTTTCGTCACGACCGGCGTGCGGCCCGGCGGCAACTCGTCCAGCGTGGACACGTCCAAATCGGCGTAGTAGCTCATCGCCAGCGTGCGCGGAATCGGCGTGGCCGTCATCATCAGCAGGTGCGGCTCCTGGCTTTCATCAAAACCAAACTCCGGTTTGAAACGCCCCCCTTCAGGGGGATAAAACTCATTTGGGAGAGGGGTAACTTCTTCCAAATTCGCCCCGAAAGGGGCTTGGATTGAAACGTGCGTCATCTTGCTGCGCAGGGCCAGACGCTGAGCCACACCGAAACGGTGCTGCTCGTCGATGATCGCCAGCGCCAGATTTTTGAATTTCACCTTCGCCTGAATCACTGCGTGCGTGCCAATCACCAGCCCGGCGGCGCCGCTTTCGATCAGCGCCAGCATTTCGCGGCGCTCTTTCGGTTTCTGGCTGCCGGTGAGCCGGGCGGTCTTGATACCCAGCGGCTCCAGCCAGCTGATCAATTTGCTGAAATGCTGCTCGGCGAGGATTTCCGTCGGTGCCATCAGCGCGCATTGCCAGCCTGCGTCAATGCAGCGTGCCGCCGCCAGCGCCGCGACCACGGTCTTGCCCGCGCCGACATCGCCTTGCAGCAGGCGGTGCATGGGCACGTTTTTTTTCAAATCGGCCTCGATGTCTTTGCCGACACGCTTTTGCGCGGCGGTCAGACGAAACGGCAGGCGCTCCAACAATTGATCCTGCAGCGCACCGCCTGCGCCGCGCCCGGCTTTGCCTTTGAACGCCGGGGCGCGCATGGCGGCGCGCACGCGTCTGGCCTGCAATTGCGAGAGCTGCTGGGCCAGCAGCTCCTCGGCTTTGAGGCGCTGCCAGGCCGGATGGCTGTGGTTTTCCAGCGTCGCCAGCGCCACATCGGGCGTCGGGTGGTGCAAAAACTGCAGCGCCTCGCGCAGGCTGAACAAGCCCTGCGGCCCGCCGCCTGCAAACGGCCCGTTGCTCAAAAACGGCGTAGGAATGGTCTCTTCAAGATCAGCGCGCTCCAGACCGCTCAAGACAGCCTTGCGCAGATAGATTTGCGGCAGCCCGGCGGAAGTTGGATACACCGGCGTCAGCGCGCCGGGCAGCTCGCCGCCCGCCAGCCGGAAACTGGGGTGGACCATTTCGCGCCCAAAAAAACCGCCGCGCAACTCACCGCGCACGCGAATCTGCGCACCAACGCTGAGAGTTTTCTGGTGCGAGGGGTAAAAATTCAAAAAGCGCAGCACGCAGCTACCCGTGCCGTCATCGACCGTCACCAGCAACTGACGCCGCGAGCGGATGAAAATTTCGCTGTGCGTGACCTGGCCTTCAAACTGCACGATTTCCCCTTCACGCGCCCCGGCCAGCGGCGTGAGGCGGGTTTCGTCCTCGTAGCGCAGCGGCAGGTGCAGCGCCAAATCAATCGGGCGATGCAGGCCGAGTTTTTCCAGCGCTTTTTGCGCCGGGGATTTGGGCGGGGCTTTGGCGGCGGGGGCGCTGGCGGGTTTGGCCTCGGGCGCGGGTTCTAGGGCGGCTTCAGGCACGGCGCGTGTCAGGGCCGTGGACGGGGCGGGGACAGCCGGGTGCATCATGGGACAATTGTGCCCTCCTATGAAGACGACTTTTTGCCTCAGTGATTTTGATTTCACACTCCCCGACGACTTGATCGCCCAGCATCCGGCTGCCGAACGCAGCGCCTCGCGCCTGCTCGATGGCCGGGGCAGCGCCATCGTTGACCGCCGCTTTGCCGAACTGCCCGATTTGCTGCTGCCCGGCGATTTGCTGGTGTTCAACGACACGCAGGTGGTCAAGGCGCGCCTGTTCGGCCAGAAAGCCAGCGGCGGCAAGCTGGAACTGCTGATTGAGCGCGTGCTCGCGCCGCAGACGGGCGCGGGCCACGAAGGTGCCGGTTCCCAAGACGCGAGCCGTGAAGGTGCCAGCTACGAAGTCGCCGCGCACATGAAAGTCAGCAAAAAGCCGCTGCCCGGCGCGGTGCTACAGATGGACGGCGGCTTCACCGCCACGCTCTTGGGCCGCTGGCCGGAGGCGCACGGGCCGCTGTACCGCTTCAAACTCAGCAGCGACCCGTATGCGCTGATGGCGAAATTCGGCCATGTGCCGCTGCCGCCCTACATCACGCACACCGATTCGGCAGACGACGAGCAGCGTTACCAAACCGTGTTTGCCAAAAACCCCGGCGCAGTCGCCGCGCCGACCGCCGCGCTGCATTTTGACGAGGCCATGCTGGCC
>CAIYKK010000093.1 GCA_903926695.1 uncultured Burkholderiales bacterium | reverse complement strand
GTCGATCCGCGACAAGGACCAGTTCCTGATTCCGTTCATCGACGCTATTTCCGATCCCGCGTTCAAGACCGGCACGCTGGAAACCGACCAGACGCTGCTCAAGTCGCTGATCGTGTTTGCCTGCCTGATGGAAGGGCTGTTTTTCTATGTTGGCTTCACGCAGATTCTGGCGCTGGGCCGGCAGAACAAAATGACCGGCGCGGCTGAACAATATCAATACATCCTGCGCGACGAGTCCATGCACTGCAATTTCGGCATCGACCTGATCAATCAGCTCAAGCTCGAAAACCCGCAGCTCTGGACACCAGAGTTCAAGGCCGAGATCAAGGCTTTGTTCCTCACAGCCGTCGAGCTTGAATACCGCTACGCCGAAGACACCATGCCGCGCGGCGTGCTGGGCTTGAACGCGGCCATGTTCAAGGGATACCTGCGCTACATCGCCAACCGCCGCGCCACGCAGATCGGCCTCGAAACGCTGTTCCCGAACGAAGAAAACCCGTTCCCGTGGATGAGCGAAATGATCGATTTGAAAAAAGAGCGCAATTTCTTTGAAACCCGCGTGATTGAATACCAGTCTGGTGGCGCTCTTTCGTGGGATTGATGTGCGCTTGATCAAAAAGACGTGCCACAGACCTGATAATCATTTCTACAATGGCAATGCCTTGTGCCAGCACTGATAGACGCACATAAGGCGCTGTTTTTGTATTTGCGGCGTTGAGCCCGGTGATCCGAAGGTCCAGCGCTGCGAATCACTTTTTGCAACATGATCGAGGAAAAACTATGGCAACTCCGAAAAACCCTGCGGCTAAAAAAGCCGCCCCCGCGAAAGCGCCGGCTGAAAAAGTAGTGGCTGAAAAACTGCCGGCTGAACAAGCGCCCGTAAAAAAGGCCGCCGCCAAAAAAGCGCCCGCCAAAAAGGCAGTCGTCAAAGAAGAAGCCGTCACGCCGCCCGTCGTCGAGGCAGTGATTGCCCCGGCAGCGCCAGCGGCCGAACCCGCAGCGCCTAAAAAAGCCCCGGCCAAAAAAGCCGCTGCGAAAAAAGCCGAAGCGCCCGCAGCCGAAGCGCCCAAGGCAGCGAAAAAAGTCCCCGCCAAAAAAGCCGACAAAAAACCTGTGGTCAGCCCTGCGGCCCCATCGGCGCCTGTCGCGCAGACCACCCTGAATCCGCAAGCATCGTGGCCCTTCCCAAAAGGCAGCAAGCCCTGAGCCGCACCCGCAGGCTTTTTCCTGTATCAAGCCCGGCACCGCAAGCTGCCGGGCTTTTTTCAAAGAGCGGTTTCAGCCGATGAGGTGCGCCGTGTCCAGGCTGTAGTTTTGCCCGCCCCGGCTGGCGATTTTGAGAGCGCCGACCCGGTTGCCCAGCGCCGCGCAGCGCGCCAGCGGCCAGCCCTGCTCCAGCCCGAACAGCAGCGCGCCGCGAAACGCGTCGCCGCAGCCCGTTGGATCAACCACGGCCTCGGCCTGAACCGGCGGCACCACGGTTTTTTCGCCCGCCACCCAGACTTCGCAGCCTTGGGCGCCCAGCGTCACCAGCAGGCCTTCAACCCGCAGCGACAGCTCGGCGCAGGACAGGCCGGTGCGCTCGCACAGCATTTTGGCTTCGTAGTCGTTCACCGTGACCCAGGTGGCCAGCTCGACAAAATGCGCCAGCTCCGCGCCATCAAACATCGGCAAGCCCTGGCCCGGATCAAACACAAAGGGAATGCCAGCGGCCTTGAACTGCTCGGCGTGCTGCAGCATGGCGTCGCGCCCGTCGGGCGAAATCATGCCCAGCTTGATGTCACTGCGCGCCTCGATGGTGGTCACATGCGCCTGCATCATCGCGCCGGGGTGAAAGGCGGTGATCTGGTTGTTGTCACGGTCCGTCATGATCATGGCCTGCGCGGTGTAGGCGTCAGCCACTTCGCGCACAAACTCGGTGCTGATGCCTTGCGAGCGCATGCGCGCCAGATAGTCGGTGCCGTCGCTGCCGACGGTGGCCATCGGCAGCGGCGTGCCGCCCAGCAGTTTGAGGCTGTAGGCGATGTTGCCCGCGCAGCCGCCAAACTCGCGCCGCAGCGCTGGCACCAGAAAAGACACGTTGAGGATGTGCAGCTGATCGGGCAGGATTTGCTCGGCAAAGCGGCCCTCGAACGTCATGATGGAGTCAAAGGCCAGGGAGCCACAAATTACTGCAGACATTAAATTCTCAGGTTCAGGGGTAAAAAGCCAGAATGCGGTAGCCGGTGATGGGCAGCAGCGCGGCGGCGGGCGTGCCTTCGGGGCGCTCGCTGCCCACTTTGAGGGTGATGACGCCGGGCAGTTCGGCGCGTGCGGCCAGCGTGTTGGCGCTGGCACTAAACTCGCCGGGCGCGAGCACGCGGCGCACCAGCACCTGCTCCTGGGCATCGGTCAGGGTGATTTCGAGGGAGGGGATTTCGAGGGCGTAGGTGCTGGTGTTTTTCAGCACAAAGGTCAAGCGGTACACGTCGGGCGCGGTTTTTTTGAAGCTGGAGCTGTCAATCACCAGTGATTCAATATGGCGCAGCGGGCGAATCTGGCAGTTCAGCGGCTCGCACAGCGCCTGAAGAAACGGCGTGAGCCGGGCATCCATCGCGGCCAAGGTGTCTTTTTGCTGCAGCAGCCATTGCAGTAACAAGGCGGCCAGCAGCACCAGGGACAGCAGCGCCAGCAGCGCGCTCACCAGCGGTTTTTTCCAGAAAGCCTTACGCTTCGCATCGCGCACAAAAGACACTTCGGGCGCCGCGCCGGTCTGCGGGGCTGACGCCGCTTGCGGCAGCGGCAGCGCCTGAAATTGCGGTTCTGCCGCTGGCGCGGGGCTGGATGGCGATTTGGCAGCGGGCGCATGGGTCGCTTCGGCATGGAGCGCGCCGGACATGCTGCCCGATGGCGCGCCTGCCGGGTCCAGCCCGGAGGCGGGCGGGCTGTCGTGCGGACGCGTATCCTGCATCCACGGCTCGGACTTGTCGAGCATGACCTTTCCGCCCAAACCGGCGAACCGGCTCTCGGATGGCTGCTCTGGGGACGATTGCAGTGGCACCACCTGTGTGTTGCCGGTGGGCAGCAGATTCATGACGCCATCAAACACGGTGGCGCAATACCCGCAGCGCACCCAGCCTTGACCGGCCTCAAGCTGGTCGGTGGCGACCTTGAACATCGTTGCGCAGGCGGGACAGCGGGTAATCAGACTCATTGAGCGCCGTAATGTAAAAGCCGTTTTCGGCGAAACGCTCAGAACCGCGCAGTCATCAAAATCCAGCCCTCTTGCTGCTCGCGCACTTCAAGCTGGCAGTAAGGCGCATAGGCGGCTTTGAGTTCGTCTTCCTGGCGGTCCAGAATGCCTGCGAGCACCAGATTTCCGCCGGGCTGCACATACGCGCACAGCAGCGGCGCCAGCACCTTGAGCGGCGTGGCCAGAATGTTGGCCAGCACGGTCTGGTATTTTCCAGTCGCCTTGTCGGGCAAACCGGCTTGCAACTGCACATGGTTGGCTTCGGCGTTGGCGCAGGTCGATTGAACTGCCGCCTCGTCAATATCCACCGCGTCAATGTCCAGCGCGCCAAACTTGGCCGCACCGATGGCCAGAATCCCGGAGCCGCAGCCGTAGTCCAGCACCCGGCCCAGCGGCTGGCCCGCAGCGCCTTGCGCGGCAATCCAGCGCAGACACATGCGCGTCGTCGGGTGCGTGCCGGTGCCAAACGCCAGACCCGGATCGAGGCGAATAACCTGTTTGGCCTGCGCCGGCGGCTCGTGCCAGGTCGGCACAATCCAGAAGTCGGGCGTGATATCGACCGGCGTGAACTGCGACTGCGTCAGGCGCACCCAGTCCTGATCAACCACGGCCTGAACCGCCACCGTCTGGCAGCCCGCAAAAAAGTCCTGCGCCGCCAGCACCGCGCCCGCTTCACGCGCCAGCGCTTCGGACGTAAACAGCGAGACGATGCGCGAGCGCTCCCAGCCCGCTTTGGGCGGCGGCATGCCGGGTTCGCCAAACAGCGCCTGCTCGGCGGGCGTCTGGGCGTCGGCGTCTTCGACCGACACGCTCAGCGCATCCAGGGCATCGAGCGCATCGCAGACGGTTTCCACCGCCTGCACGGGCGCGAGCAAAATCAGTTCAAACAGGCTCATGGCGGTCTTTGGTCTGTTCAGCGTGCCCGCTTGGACAGCCATTCTTCAAGATAGTGAATGTTGGTGCCGCCCGCCATGAACTTGGCGTCGATCATGAGTTCGCGGTGCAGCGCAATGTTGGTGTTGATGCCCTCGACCACGGTCTCGGCCAGCGCCGTGCTCATGCGTGCCAGCGCCTGCTCACGCGTGTCGCCGTGAACGATGATTTTGCCAATCATCGAGTCGTAATTTGGCGGCACAAAGTAATTGGCGTAAATGTGCGAATCAACGCGCACGCCCGGCCCACCCGGCGTGTGCCACGTCGTGATGCGCCCCGGCGAGGGGATAAATTTGTACGGGTCTTCGGCATTGATGCGGCATTCAATCGCATGGCCTTTGATCTGGATGTCGCGCTGGACAAACGGCAGCTTTTCGCCCGCCGCCACCATGATCTGGGTGCGCACAATGTCCACGCCGGTGATCCACTCCGTCACCGGGTGCTCGACCTGCACGCGGGTGTTCATTTCGATGAAATAAAACTCGCCGTCTTCGTACAGGAACTCGAACGTGCCTGCGCCCCGGTAGCCGAATTTTTTCACCGCCGCCACGCAGCGCGCGCCGATGCGCTCGATGAGCTTGCGCGGAATGCCGGGTGCCGGGCCTTCTTCGATCACCTTCTGGTGGCGGCGCTGCATGGAGCAGTCGCGCTCGCCGAGCCAGACAGCGTTTTTGTACTGGTCGGCCATGATCTGGATTTCGATGTGCCGGGGGTTCTGGAGAAACTTCTCCATGTACACCTCCGGGTTGCCGAACGCCGCGCCCGCTTCGGCCTTGGTGGTTTGCACCGCGTTCAGCAGCGCCGCTTCGGTATGCACCACACGCATGCCGCGCCCGCCGCCGCCGCCAGCGGCCTTGATGATGACCGGGTAGCCAATTTGCTTGGCCACGCGCTTGATAAAGGCTGGATCAGCGGGCAGCGCGCCTTCAGAGCCGGGCACGCAGGGCACGCCCGCCTTGAGCATGGTCTGCTTGGCCGAGACCTTGTCGCCCATGAGCCGAATCGACTCAGGCGAGGGGCCGATAAATTTAAAACCGCTTTTTTCCACCCGCTCGGCAAAATCGGCGTTTTCGCTCAGGAAACCGTAGCCGGGGTGAATTGCCTCGGCGTCGGTGACTTCGGCAGCCGAAATGATGGCGGGCATGTTGAGGTAACTCTGCGCCGAAGAGGCCGGGCCGATGCACACCGCCTCATCGGCGAGCTTGACATATTTGGCATCGCGGTCGGCTTCGGAATAGACCATCACGGCCTTGACGCCGAGTTCCCGGCAGGCGCGCTGAATGCGCAGGGCGATCTCGCCACGGTTGGCGATCAGTATTTTTTTGAACATGCGTCGAAGTACCTGGTCTAGCCGCGTGCTTACTCGATGATAAAAAGAGGCTGGCCGTATTCCACGGCCTGGCCGTTTTCCGCAAGGATTTTGGTGACGGTGCCGGACTTGTCAGCTTCGATTTCGTTGAGGATTTTCATGGCCTCAATGATGCAGATGGTTTCGCCTTCCTTGATCATGCTGCCCACTTCGACAAACGGCTTGGCGCCGGGCGAAGAAGCGCGGTAGAACGTGCCGACCATAGGCGACTTGACAGCGTGGCCCGTGACGACCGCAGGCGCAGGCGCGGCAGCGGGCGCGCTCATGATGTGCTGCGCCATCATCGTGGGAGCGGGCTGATGCATCATCATCATCGGCGCGCCGCTGGATTTGACAATGCGCACCTTGCCTTCGGCCTCGGTGATTTCCAGCTCAGACACATTGGACTCTGAAACAAGGTCAATCAGGGTTTTGAGTTTTCTTAAATCCACGGATTTTCTCCAACGACGGTGAATGCTGGCGCGGCGATGGCTACGCACAGCTTTTGAATTGACCCGGAAGCTGGCGCCATGACCAAACTTCGTTCTTTCTGCACTTATTCTCTGCTTTTAGGCTTTAAATCGCCTATTTACCAACTATTTGATTAAAAAATCACCAAGCGGCAGCGCGGGAAATCGCAGAGTGTACCTCATGCTCAACAGGGTGAAAGGCATTCGCGGCCCCTGCGCAGCCTTGGTGCAGCTTCTTTTGACGCCCGGCAAACTGTGTGGACGAATGCGCCGCCAGCCCGGCCAGCATAAACCAGCCGCGCCCGATAAAGCTGACTATGCGCTCTTCGCCCACAGAGCCAGCTCCTCCTGGCTCACTTTGCCCACCTTGCGCTGAACAATGTTGCCGGATGCGCCAAACACCACCGAAAAGGGCAGGCTGCCCGCCTCATTGCCCAGTGACTTGCTCAATATGGTGCCGCCCAAACCAGCCATGCCAACCGGAAAATGCAGTGGCCGCGCCGCCAGCCGGGCGCGCACCGCGCTGGGCTGATCGACCGCTAGCCCCAGTACCAGCCAGTTTTTATCCTTGTTCTGCTGGTGAAAACTGTCCAGCAGCGGCAGCTCTTCAATGCACGGCGGGCACCAAGTCGCCCAAAAATTGAGCAATACCTTCTGGCCGCGAAACCGGCTCATCGCCAGTGTCTGGCCGTCGGGCGTTTCAAAGTTCAGGCGCCAGAACGATTCAGCTGCTTCCCTGTCGGCAGCGCCCGGCGCTGCAGTTTTGAGCGGATCGGTGGCAGCCAGCTTATCGTTGCCTTGCAAACCGGATGGCGAACCGGCTGTCCACCAAGCCACGCCCGCGCCCGCCAACCCGGCCACGGCGGCAACGCCGCCATACAGCATGCTGCGGCGCGTCACCGGCCCGGCTCCGGCGCGGCAGAGAGCAGTTTCTGCACGGCAGCCAGATCGCCGCGTGGCGTGCGGCCTTTGGCATCAAGCCGCAGCGCGCCGCGCAGGTCGTCGTGGTCATACACCATGAGATGCACGCCGACGGTTTCATTCAGCGGCTTGCACAGGCTGGACAAACTCAACGCCTCGACGCTGGTGCCGGTAAAACCCGTCACGGTGCGCGGCTCGTAATCGACGTTGTGGTCGATCAGCGCGATTTCAGCCGATTTTGAGTCGTCGCAAAACAGTTGAATATAAATATCGGACAGCCGCGTCGCGGTGCCGTGCCAAACCGCGCCGGTCAAATAAGGCCGGAACTGCGGCAGCCGCGCCATCCAGACCAGCGCCAGCTCGCGCAGCGCGGCCAGCTCAGTCGGCTGGGTGTCGGCGCAGAACACGGCGATGTACTCGTACACGGCGTCCTCCACTTCGTCGTTGCCGGGCAAGGCGGTGCGGGCGGGCAACGCCAGTTGTTTGACGGCGCGGCGTTTGGCCGGGCCGTATTCCAGCCCCTCTTCGACCACCAGCGCGGCGGCGGCGGCGGCAATTTCGGCGCTAAGGGTGTTTGTTTTCAAAATCGGCAGGCGGGCGGTAAAAGCCCAAAAATCACAGCAGCTCCCAACCCGGCAGGAGCTTTGAACGTCGATTGTGCCTGACCGGCCCTCGCCAGCAGCGCACGCCGACAAGCCCACAGCCTTTGCCAAGGAATCGGGCGCGGGCGTCCGCGCTGCCTAAAATAACGCCGATGCACATACATATTCTGGGAATTTGCGGCACGTTTATGGGCGGCCTGGCCGCGCTGGCGCGTGAAGCTGGCCACAAGGTCACGGGCTGCGACAGCGGCGTTTATCCGCCCATGAGCGACCAGTTGCGCGGCCTGGGCATTGCACTCATCGAAGGCTACAGCGCCGATCAGATGGCGCTCAGCCCCGACGTGTTTGTCATCGGCAACGTGGTGTCGCGGGCACGGCTGGCGGATGGCACGCCTAAATATCCGCTGATGGAAGCGATTTTGAACAGCGGCGCGCCCTACACCAGCGGGCCGCAATGGC
>CAIYKK010000092.1 GCA_903926695.1 uncultured Burkholderiales bacterium | reverse complement strand
GCGGCTGGCTTTTGCCGACCGCGCCCAGTACGTGGCCGACCCCGATTTCGTCCAGCCGCCCGGCGGCAGCTGGATGAGCCTGCTGGACGACAGCTACCTGCGCCAGCGCGCCAGCCTGATTCAGCCCGGCGGCCCCAGCCTGAAAACCGCCCTGCCCGGCACGCCCGGCGCTGTCAAAACCGCCTACGCGCCGATGCCGGAGCAGCCCGAATACGGCACCTCGCACATCAGCATCCTGGACGCCTTCGGCAACGCGCTGGCCATGACGACGACGATTGAAGACCAGTTCGGCGCGCGCCTGATGACCGACGGCGGCACCGGCAAGCCGGGCGGTTTTCTGCTCAACAACGAGCTGACCGATTTCAGCTTCGCGCCCACCGACGCGCAAGGCCAGCCCATCGCCAACCGCGTGCAGCCCGGCAAGCGCCCGCGCTCGTCGATGGCCCCGACGCTGGTGTTTGACAAGGCCAGCGGGCACATCGTCGCCAGCGCGGGCAGCCCCGGCGGCGCGCTGATCATTCACTTCACCGCCAAAACCCTGTACGGCATGCTCAACTGGGGGCTGAACGCCCAGCAGGCGATTGATCTGCCCAACTTCGGTTCGCTGAACGGCCCCAGCCTGCTGGAAGAAAAGCGCTTCGCCCCGGCCACCGTCGAGGCGCTGCGCACTCGCGGCGCGGAAGTGCGCGTGCAAGCCATGACCAGCGGCCTGCAGGCGATTGAAAAAACGCCGGGCGGCTTTTTTGGCGGCGCTGACCCGAGGCGCGAAGGCGTGGTGCGCGGCGACTGACAGCGCGGCGAGCCTTCGCCGACTTGCCCGGCGGGCCAAGCGGCGCGCTGCCGTGTGATTTTTGACTGAACTGCTTTGAATGTTCGCCAAAGCGGACACTTTTTGTCACAAAAACCCTGCGGGAAAGTACATTCGTCTCTGTCGAAAAAAAACAGGGAAGCGAATGACCGACAGGGAATTGGAAAAGGAAAACAGGCCGGATGACGACGACAGCCTTGACCACGACAGCCGCTACGCCAGCAGCGTTTTTGCAGCGGCGCAAAACACGCTGCAGGACAACCTGGCCCGGCTAATCGCCGTTGCCAGCGAAACCGACGACGGCACGGCCAAACACATCAGCAAAAGTGCGCTGGCCAAGCAGGCGAGCATTGGCCGCTCAACGCTCTACAGCCTGCTCGGAACGTCCAACGGCCCGGCCAACCCGGACCTGCAAACACTCAGCCGCATCGCCGCCGCTTTCAATGTGCCCCTGTCTTTTTTGCTGATGAGCGCCGAAGAGTGGCGGCACCTGACCCACGCGCTGGCTGGTCTGGGCAGTGCGTTCAACGACGAAGAAGCGACAAAAATCATGGCCCAAGCCATGCAGGAGCAAAAACCCAGAGAGCGCAGCCAACACGGCCTGGCGCTGGCGCGACGCCTGGGCATTTACACCCCGCCGCTCCACAGCGCCAGCCTGCCCAAAGTCAAAACAACCCCCCACTGGAAAGCCAAACAAACCGATATGGACTTACAGCGCCGCCGCGCCCTGCGCGCCACAGCTTCACTGCCCAACTACCAGAAGTTGGACATCAACGCCGCCAAAACCGCCTTTACCCTGTGCATTTTGATGGGTGCCGTCACCCGCACTTCAGGACTTGAGCCATGAACATAGACGCAATTGCAGACCAGGAATTGCTCGACCTTCTCGCCGCCGCAGACCCGGCTGATCTGGGCCTGCTGGCCGACTACCTGACGGACAACGGCGCGGGCCGAATCTCCATGTCCAGCGACATTTGCCAGCTGCTGACGGACGCCAAAAATGCGGGCAGCTTTGCGCCGCCCATCACGCGCGTCATGGCCGCTGAAATCTGCCGCTTTGGCGGCAACACGCTGGTGAACCTGTTCCGGGGAGGCCGGGGCGTTTCGTACCGCACCATCGTGCAGGACGTGGCCAGCCACCTGAAAATTGAAGTGAGCGAACACGACAGCGTGGCGCAGATGGAAAACGCCATCATTGCCCGCTTTGCCGAGCAGGCTTGGACCCGCATGACCGCCAGCGAACGCGGCGACATGCTGACCACCCTGGGCATGCCTGCCGGTGTTGGCCCGGCCACGCTGGTGGCCATGCTGGGTGCCGTTCGGCTGGGCGGCCCCGCCGCCTACGCTGCCACCATGCTGATCGCCAACTCGGTCGCCCAGACCCTCGCCGGGCGCGGGCTGGCCGCCGTGGGTGCCAATGTCGTCGGAGGCCGCGCCATCGCCGCGCTGGCCGGGCCAATTGGCTGGGTGCTGACCGCCATCTGGACGCTGTACGACCTCGCCAGCCCGGCATTCAGGATTACCGTGCCCTGCGTGGTGCAGATTGCTTATATGCGGGGCAAGGTTTGATTTTCGCCACCACAACAGATTAACCAACTACAGGAAAAAACCATGCAAGTCATTCATGCTTCAAATATTCGCAACTGTGCCACATGCGGGCGCTGGGCGGGTCCACGCCAAGCCGACATTTCTGGATCAAAAGCACTGACTCCATTCAATGCAATCGGACTCTGCGCTGGCGGCATATTCAATCAACAAATGGTGAACAGCATCACACTTTGCACCCAGTATGTGAAATGGCTTGCGCTCCGCTAAAAATTAGCTGCCATTCATTTATCCCTTAACAGCCCTGTTATCAATCCTCCGGTGCCGCATGGAAAAACCCGAAAATCTCAAGCAAATTCTTGCCAAATACGATTTCGCCGATCTTTTGGCGAAACTTCAATCACTTGAGGCTGATCAAAAAGCACTCTTCATCGGCATACTCGGTGAATTCAACGCCGGAAAATCCACTCTGGTCAATGCCATGCTGGGTAAAAAAATTCTGCCTGCAATGGAAAAACCGACAACGGCCCGGATTACCGAAGTTCTCCCGGAAAGTGGCCGAGAATCTCTGGGGTTTTTCTTGCGAGACCCGCAGGGAAATATAACGCCCGCCACGGTGCTTGATTTTGATAAGGCATTGCTCACTAGCGGTAGTGAAGTAGCCGTCATCAAAACATCAGCTAATGATTTACTCCTCGATGGCTACTGCATTGTTGACACGCCTGGGCTTGCATCCCTTGATGAAACGCACACTGACATTACATTCGGCTATTTGCCACTCTTGGATGGTGCGATTGTTTGCCAGGACATTAACAAAGGCGGCCTGACGGAATCACTCAAAGCTTTTTTGTCAAAACGCGAAGTTCGCCCATTTCTCAACAGAATGGTTTTTCTTCTGACCCGTGCCGACACCAAACAGCCTGAAAGCGCCGAATCCATTCGGCAAGCCTTCATCAACGAACTCGCTGCGTTGATTTCCTCCCTTGGCTGCACAGCGCTTAATCTGGATGAAAAGGTTTTAGCCATCAGTCCATCAAAAATGCTGACCAGCGGCACCGGCAAGAAAGCATTATCAAATGTCTTTGAAAAAGTTTTTCTGGCCGGGCGTCAAGCCATGCTGAAGGACCGCATTGAGCATGAACGCCGATTGATCGTGCGCAATGCCATTGCCCGCCTGCACAGGCTGCGCGACAACCTTAATCTGGATCGTTCCGAATATACGCAAAAGCGCGCCAGTATTTTAAAAGAACTGGCCGAACTTGAAAATCATCAGAGCGAAATTGAGTTAAAGCTGGACAGGCTCAAGCCAGAACTCTCCAGACTGGTAACTCAGCACACTTCGGAGCTACGCGCAAGCATTATCTCTGGCAACCAATCCGACATCAATACCGCACACTCGACCTTTCAAAGCAAGCTGCAAACTGCCGTGAGCGAACTCCTGAGAACCAAGCTGGCCGCATCAGGCGGACTGGTCATTGACTCGTCCATTCATGACTTGCAAGGAGAATTGGGAAAGCTGACCAGCGTTGTTGAAGTCGGCAAGCTTGTCGCCACTGCCGCCATGATTGCGATTGCCATGCCAGCTTCAGGACCGGCAAGTTTGGGAAGTGCGATTGCCAGTGAAATAATTGAAGGCGCTGTCGGCGCAAAGATAGCAAACATGACAAGAGGCTCACGCCTTGGCGACTTTATCCGCACTGTCAATCCAGCCGAACTTGTCGGAAATTATCTTTTGAATCATTTGAAGGAAAAAACCATCGACCAAAAACTGCAGCAGCTCTCGGCATCCATCTCTCTCAGCATTCTGGAGCAGGTCAAGGAAATCGTCTATCGGGAACTGATTGGACCTTCGGTTGAAGCCTGCAAAACGGCCAAAAAACAGATTGATCAATTGCTGGCCGCTGAAAAGGATGATGCGGCTGACATACAAGCCCAGCGTGATGGTATTGCGCGGGATATTCTGGTTCTTTCATAAGCAAAGCTGTGCGTCATAATGACCAATAAAAATAAATTTGCAATTCCGCCATTACTTGAAGACTTTAATGAATTCAGCTACATATTGACTCAGCTCGCTCATCCAGATTTTGGAGGCGATATTTCATGGGCAGCAGAAATAGACGAACTCGATGCGCTAAGGCAAGAGGCATTGAAGTTCATGCAATGGGAGGCTAATCCAGATATTCAAGGAACTCGGGTTCGCGTTGCTGTCATTGGCGATTTCAGTTCAGGAAAATCCTCGTTCATTAATTCACTGCTGGGCGAAGCATTTTGCCCCGTGAAGGTGGAACCCAGCACTTCGTCTATCACAACTTTCAAATATGGCGATAAAAAGCAGATATTTTTACTTCACCCTGAATCGTCAGAGAATAGTGACTATCCACAACGCAAAGAAATCAAGCGAGAAAAATATGAGCAACTGGTC
>CAIYKK010000091.1 GCA_903926695.1 uncultured Burkholderiales bacterium | reverse complement strand
CCTGCCACACCGGCCAGTGCCCGACCGGCGTGAGCACGCAAGACCCGCTGCGCCAGCAGGCGCTGGTCGTGCCGGACAAGGCCGGGCGGGTCCACAGCTTTCACGCCAACACGCTGCACGCGTTGAAAGAACTGGTGCAGGCCGCCGGTCTGACGCACCCGCGAGACATACGCGCCCACCACATCGTGCGCCGCCTGACCGACACCGACGTACACCTGCTCAGTAATCTGATCTTGCAGGTCAAACCCGGCGCGCTGCTGGGGCGGCTGGACGGCCAGCATACCGTGTTCAGCACCTACTGGCCGCTGGCCAGCGCACACAGTTTTCGCGCCCGCAGCGAGCGCAATCCCGTCAGCCCGCCTGATACGCCAAGCAGCCCAGACACATCGCCAAGCACGCCATCCGGTGCAGTGCAAAGCGCGCCTGCCACGCAGAAACAGGCCGGGGCGACAAGCAAGGACGCGGTGCTCGTTCTGGAAACGTCATAGCCTTCCCGGCTTAAGTGATTCAGCGCCCAGCGACGCATCCAGCGTCAGCAGCGCTTCCCAGGCCGGAACGCCAATATCGGCGATTTGAAATGAACTGGCCGCTTTCAGGGTAAAGCGCTCGCGGCCCCGTTCTGCAGTCACATACACACAGCCCAACTGCGGCATGATTAACGCAGTGGTCTGCATTGAAATGCCGGATATTTTTTGCCGATGCTGCGCTTTTTGGCGCCAAGCCTGAAGGCCAGCATCCCAGCGGCGTTCATGGCAGCTTTGCGCAAAGGCGGCCCACGGCCACGCCAGCGTGGCCAGCCAGCGGGCACCGGAATGCGCCAGTAATTTGGCGCGGGTGCAGTCGTCGCGCCAACGCTCCACCTGAAACGACACCGGCGTGTAACCGCAGGCCAGCAGCCACGTATCGAAGTACGGATCGGCCACGTTGTTGCGCTCAAAGCAGGAGAAAACCGCCCAGGTCGATTCGGCAATGCAGCGTGCGCCCGCGCTGGAAACCAGCACCAAACGGCCCAATTCGTCCACTTCGCAGTGCAAAGTCCAGTCCGGTTGCCGCTGTCCGTTGCGCTCCACGGTGTAGCGCAAGCCACGGCCCGCCAGCAAATAAAACGGGCGGGCATCGCCTTCCAGGGCGGTGACCAGCGTTGAAGATTCTTCAGGCACCACGACCAACTCATAACGCGCCGCCTCACCGGGCACGGTCACCATCACGCTGGCCAGGTGAAAAGGCGCAGTCGGCGCGCCCGGCTCGTCGCTCACTTGTAAATGCAGATGAATATGCGGCTGCGGCGAGCGCCCAGAGTTGCCGCAGTAGGCGATCAAGTCGCCGGGCTTGACCCAGGCACCGGTGTAGGTCAGCACCGAGCCGGGCTTGAGATGCGCGACCATGACAAATTTGCCGTCATACAGGCGAATCAGCACATAGTTGCCCCAGTTGGCCGTGACGTTGACACTGCCCGGCAGGTTGTCGGCCACGTCATTGACCACGCGCCAGACTTGGCCGTAGGCGGGCGACAACACGGGCTGGTTGTAGGCATAAAAATCGTCCAGCCGGTTGCCTTGATTCGCAAAGCTCTTGCCGTCGTTCATCACAATGAAATCCAGCGCGTGACGCCACGGCCCACGGTGCGTATGCGGGCCAGAAAAGCCTTG
>CAIYKK010000090.1 GCA_903926695.1 uncultured Burkholderiales bacterium | reverse complement strand
CGCTGTACGTCGAGGCTTATTTGCGCTCGCTGTGGTACGCGCTGTGTACCGCCGTGCTGTGTTTACTGGTCGGTTATCCGTTCGCTTATTTTCTCGCCCGCTCTGCGCCTGCTCTGCGCCCGGCGCTGCTGATGATGGTGATGCTGCCGTTCTGGACCTCGTTTTTGCTGCGCGTTTATGCGTGGAAGGGCATTTTGGCCGACCAGGGCGTGCTCAATCAGGCGCTGATGTTTTTCGGCTTCACCACCGAGCCGGTGCAGCTGCTCTACACCAACGTGTCCATGCTCGTGGGCATGACGTATGTGTATTTGCCCTTCATGGTGCTGCCGCTTTACGCCAATCTGGTGAAGATGGATTTCCGCCTGCTCGAAGCCGCGCACGATTTGGGCGCTTCGCCGTTCACGGCGTTCTGGCTGATCACCGTGCCGCTGTCGCGCGCGGGCATCATTGCCGGATTCATGCTGGTGTTTATCCCGTGCGTGGGCGAATTTGTGATTCCGTCGCTGCTGGGCGGCCCGGAAAACATCATGATCGGGCGCGTCGTCTGGGACGAAATGTTCACCAGTAACAACTGGCCCAGAGCCACCGCGCTGGCCGTGGTCATGATTGCGCTGATCGTGATTCCGCTGGCCGTTTATTACCACCATACCGGCGACGCCGCCGAGCCCCGAAAGTAAGGCCAGCTCATGAAAACTTTTGCGGAAAAGCATTTCGGCAAGCTGTGGATGGCGCTGGTGTACCTGTTTTTGTACCTGCCGCTGATTTTTATGGTGGTGTTTTCGTTCAACAGCACGCGCCAGGATGCCAATTTCACCGGCTTTTCGCTGCGCTGGTACGAGGCGCTGACCACCGACACCAAGCTGGTCGAGGGCTTTTGGCTCTCGCTCAAGGTGGCGACCGTGTCGGGCGTTCTGTCGGCGGTGTTGGGCACGTTTTGCGCTTTTGTGCTGGTGCGCTACCGGCGTTTTCGGGGGCGCACGATCTTTTCCGGCATGGTCAACGCGCCGCTGGTGATGCCGGAAGTGGTCATCGGCCTGTCGCTGCTGCTGCTGATGGTGGGCGCGCAAAATTTCTTCGGCTGGCCCCAGCGCGGCATGCTCACCATCGTCTTTGGCCACACGCTGCTGGGCATGGCGTATGCGATGGTGGTGGTGCAGTCGCGGCTGCTCGAAGTCAACCGCTCCATCGAAGAAGCGGCGATGGATTTGGGTGCGCGTCCCCATCAGGTGTTTTTCCTGATCACGCTGCCCAACATCGTGCAGGCGATTTTGGCGGCATTTTTGCTGTCGTTCACCTTGTCGTTCGACGATGTGGTGGTGGCTGAATTTTTGTCCGGCCCCGGCGTCAGCACCCTGCCGCAGGTGATTTTTTCCTATGCGCGGCGCGGCATCAACCCGACGATTTATGCGGCGGCTACGCTGTTGATCGGCACCGTGACGCTGGTCATCATCGGCTACAGCGTCTGGGTGGCGCGCCAGACCCGCCAGCGCGAGCGCGAAATCGCCGCCGCCGCCCGCGCCGAGCGCGTGGCGCTGGGAAGCGCATGATGCGCAGCGTTGGCGCGGGCTTGTGCCTAGTGTTATGTCAAGCGCAAAGTGTCGGTATCCCTGCGGCTGCAGAAAACCGGCTTCAAACGCTTGACGCGACACTAGGTGCAGGCTCGGATTCGGATTCGGATTCGGATTCGGGTTTGGGTTCGGGTTTTGGCGTGGGCAAAGGCGAGCGGGCGACGGCGGACAGCGCGGTGTTAACCCCCAGTTTTTTCCTCCAAAGAGGTGATTTATGACAACGACAACGGCAGCGACAACCCATGTGGCCTTCGATGGCCGCGCCTTCATCAACGGCGGGCGGGTCGCCGCCAGCGACGGCCAGACTTTTGACTGTTTCTCGCCGGTCGATGGCCGCTTGCTCACCGCCGTGGCGCGCTGCGGCGAAAGGGATATCGACGCCGCAGTAAGCGCTGGCCGCGCCGCGTTTGAAGACCGCCGCTGGAGCGGCCTGAGCCCGGTTCAGCGCAAGCGGGTGATGCTCAAATTTGCCGACCAGCTCATCGCCCACGCCGACGACCTGGCGCTGACCGAAACGCTGGACATGGGCAAGCCGCTGAAATACGCCCGCGCCGTCG
>CAIYKK010000089.1 GCA_903926695.1 uncultured Burkholderiales bacterium | reverse complement strand
GAGAGTTCGGCGTTCAGCCCCAGCTCGCGGGCTTCGACGCTGGCGAGCTTTTCCACGTCGCGCAGAGCTTTGAGCGACAGGTACAGAAAATTGCCCGAACCGCAGGCCGGATCGAGCACGCGAAAGGTGTTGAGCCGCAGCAAAAAGCCTTGATACGCGGCCAGCGCGGTTTTGGTGAAAGTGGCTTTTTTACGCTGGCTGCGCTCGGCCAGCAGCGCGGTTTTGACGGCGGCCCATTCGGCCAGCAGCGGCGCGCTGATCAAGGGGCGGATGATTTTGCCAATCGTCGCCGTGTCGGTGTAGTTGGCCCCGAGCTGGGCGCGCTGGGCCGGGTCCAGGCCGTTTTCAAACAGCGTGCCGAAAATCGTCGGGTCGATGGCGCGCCAGTCCATATCGGCGGCGGCGCGGTGCAGCGCGTTCAGGTCGGCTTGCGTCAGCGGCGGCACCTTGACGGTTTTGAACAGCCCGCCATTGAACCAGGCAATGGCCAAGTCGCCGTAGTCGCCGCCTTTGCGCATGGTTTTGAACAGGACGGCGAGGCGGTTGGCGGCGCGCTGCGGGTCGCTGGCGGCGGTGTTGAGCAGCTTGGTGAACGCCCTGTCGGGCAGCAGCTTTTCGTCTTCGGCGAACATGCAAAACAGGCATTGCACCAGAAAGTGGGCGACTTCCTGGCCGTCTTCGCCGCGCTCGCGGATGGCTTTGGCGATGCTGGCGAACTGGATGGCCGCGTCCCGCGTGATGGCGGCGGTGGATTTTTCAGGGCGCAGCTTTTCGGGGTCGGTGAAGACCCATTTCAAAATCTGGCGCTGGGCCGGGTCGATGAGTTCTTCCAGGCCAATGGTGCGCACTTCTTCCGGGTAGCCGCTGAAGTGCGTGTGAATGATGATGCGCTCGCGGTCAGAGACGACGAGCAGCGGCGGGGATTCGAGGTTGTCGGCGTAGTCGGTGAGCTGGCGGAAGGCTTTATCGAGGTCGCGGCCGGGCTTTTTGTTTTCCCAGCCGAAATGGCCGCGTTTCCAGACATCGGCCCAGCCGTCGCCCGCGCTGCCGTCGGGACCGGCTTTCTTTTTGGCGCCGCGCTCGAAGCAGTAGTTATTGGGGTCACGCGGCTTGTCCACGCCGAGCAGGTCGCACAGGTCGGTGAAGTGCGTCTGCGCGCCAGCGCGTTCGGTCAGCGGGTTGCCCTTCCAGAGGGCGATGAATTGTTCAGGGGTCATGGGGGGTTTGTATCACTGAGCGCCCAGTTTTCCAGCCGCAGCCCGGCCACGCGCTCGAACTCCCGCGTGTTGTTGGTTACCAGCGTGCAGTCATCGGCGAGGGCGTGGCTGGCGATCCACAAATCATTCGCGCCGATGGGCGTTCCCGCTGCCCGCAGCCGCGTGAACTGCACGGCGTAGTGCTGGCAAATGGCGCGCTGCACGCCGTAACGCACCAGCACCACGCGAGTTAGCGCGTCGAGGCGGCGCAGCACGTCGGCTTTTTGGGTGCTGCGCTCCGCGCCCATCAACAACTCGGCAAAGGTGAAAAACGATATGCACAGCTCCGCGTCGCTGCCCAGCGCATTCACGCGCTCGGCCACTTGGGGCGGCTTGTTTTTCATCAGGTAGATCAGGATGTTGGTGTCGAGCATGTACCTCACAGCGATTCCCGATCCTGCATGGGAAGCTGCTCGCGCTGCCCCGACTCCAGCAGGGCGACAAATTCGTCGTCAAAGCCTTTGAGCGCGTTGAGCAAAACCGCGCCCCGGTCGGCGTGTACCGGGTGCAACACCAGGTCGCCATCGGCGTTGCGGAAAATCTCCACCCGGCTGGTAGCCAGCCTAAACTCTTGGGGAATCCGAACCGCCTGGCTGTTGCCATTCATAAAAACACGGCTGAGCGTTGCTGGCATAGCGTTCTCCTTTGTACATACGTCAGTGTGTGTATTTTGAAGCACAATGACCGGCCTGTCCAATCCCTTTCCAAACCACCGCACTCCCGCCATGCTCCACTACCTCACCATCCCCGTCACCGCTTTTGATCAAAACTGCTCGCTCGTCTGGTGCGACGAAACACTCAGCGCCGCCGTCATCGACCCCGGCGGCGACCTGACGCGCATCCTCGCCTCCGTCAAGCGCCTGGGCGTCAAGCTGGAGCAAATCTGGCTGACCCACGCGCACATCGACCACGCAGGCGGCACGGGCGAACTCGCCGAAATGCTCAACCTGCCCATCGTCGGCCCGCACCCCTGCGACCAGTTCTGGATTGACGGGCTGGCGCAGCAAAGCCGCCAGTTCGGCTTTCCGCCCGCGCAGCCGTTCACGCCCACGCGCTGGCTGCACGACGGCGACACGGTGACGGTCGGCAAGGAAACGCTGAACGTGCGCCACTGCCCCGGCCACACGCCCGGCCATGTGGTGTTTCACGCGCCGCAAATCGAGCGCGCTTTTGTCGGCGATGTGTTGTTTGCGGGCAGCATTGGCCGCACGGATTTTCCGCAGGGCGACCACGACCAGCTCATTGCCAGCATCACCGGGCGGCTGTGGCCTATGGGCGACGAAACGGTGTTTATTCCCGGCCACGGGCCGGAAAGCACCTTCGGGCGCGAGCGCAAAAGCAACCCTTACGTGCGCGGCACCTGAAGACGAATAAAAACAATCCGCCGGGCCGGTGGCATTCACACCGGCACCGGCCTGCTCACATCAGGGAGTCGTTCATGTCACACACCAACAGCCTCAAAAAATTATCGGCGGCATTGA
The DNA here is from genome assembly GCA_903926695.1 of uncultured Burkholderiales bacterium. Classification (GTDB taxonomy): domain Bacteria; phylum Pseudomonadota; class Gammaproteobacteria; order Burkholderiales; family Burkholderiaceae_C; genus Polaromonas. Next base: position 902 of record CAIYKK010000089.1, on the reverse strand, counting down.
TTTTTGCATTTTTCAGCTTGGCTGCAAATGCAAAAAACACAAAAGACTTGCTGAAAATTGCTTTAAAAAAGCAAGCGCCAAAAAATGTAGTTTCACTCCTCAACAATCTTCCATACAATCAAGACCCCTTACCCAAAACCGTTCTCTATGCCAAATTTGATTTAAACAACGACAAAAGAAAAGAGTACATTTTATTGGCTTACGATGCAAGCTGGTGCGGTGCTAGCTATTGTCCAATTTTTATTTTTCAAATAAAAGGAAAGCACAAAAAAATATTACTGGAGGCAAATAGCGACCCAGAAATTCACATCCTGCGCCACAGAACCAAAGGTTACCACGACATTGCATTTTATCCAGAAACCGAAACCGACCGATATATTTGGCACTGGAATGGCAAGCAATACAAATAAATCACACAATTCAATTATATTCAAAATGCTTTATTTTAATCTCAAAATCGCCCTTGTTGTTGGCATGCTGCTGTCTTTTATATCCCCAACGGCAATGGCTTGGCCTACTGGCTATTGCCCGAAAACACCCGGTCCTGTATTAAAAACAATGTGCAAACGCGGTTTTATTGGAGATGGAGCGCCATTAGAACTTGATTACACACAATCTTTGATTTATGAATTCGCTTTGGTTTCCACGAAAAACTCACCATCGCTGAAAGAAAGTCAGCCCCAATGGGCAAAGAAACGAGCCGTTTGCAAAGACGTAGCTTGCGTCACAGAAAGCACCCGCCATCGAATGCATGAACTTGAAGCCATCATTGACGGACATCCCAATAAATCGCAAAGCTCAGAAAATAAAGATTTAAAAGGACTGTGGAACGGTGGCGGCGGCGCATCGCTTGCCATCTATGGCAACGTACTCATCACCGACCACACTATTATTTGGGGCGG
>CAIYKK010000088.1 GCA_903926695.1 uncultured Burkholderiales bacterium | reverse complement strand
TGCTCGCTGCACGACGGCGTGAGCGCCGTGCCGGGCAAAGCGGGCGCGAATCTGGGCGCTTTTGTGGCCAAACTCGACGTGATGCGCGAGCAGACGGCGGGCAGCACGCTGCGCGAAATCATCGAGCTGGTGCTGCAGCACAGTGGCCTTGAAGACCATTACAAAGCCGAGCGCGAAGGTCAGGACAGGCTGGAAAATCTGGCCGAACTGGTCAATGCCGCCGAGGCGTTTGTCAGCCAGGAGGGTTTTGGCCGTGATGCAGTGGCGCTGCCGGTTGATGAGCTGGGCGCTCGCTCGCCTTTTTCTGTGGGCCAGTCGCCCGCCAGTCAGGCGCTTGATTTGAAGGTGTTGTCGCCAGCGGGGCAGGGGCTGGATGTGTCGGCGGCGCGGCGCAATGAGGCTTCTGCCGAACTGCTCGCGCCCAACGCCGACACCGGCGAAACGCTATCGCCGCTGGCCGCGTTTCTGACCCATGCGGCGCTGGAGTCGGGCGACAACCAGGCGCAGGCCGGTCAGGACGCGGTGCAATTGATGACGGTGCATTCATCCAAGGGGCTGGAGTTTGACTGCGTGTTTATCACCGGCATCGAAGAGGGTCTGTTTCCGCATGAAAACGCCATGAACGACGCGGGCGGGCTGGAAGAAGAGCGCCGCCTGATGTACGTGGCCATCACCCGCGCCCGCAAGCGCCTGTATCTCAGTTATTCGCTGACGCGCATGCTGCACGGCCAGACGCGCTCGAACCTGAGAAGCCGGTTTTTTGACGAGCTGCCTGAAAGCGCGCTCAAGTGGCTGACGCCGAAAACGCAGGCTTTTTCGTCTGGGCTGGGTAGCGGTGCGGGCGGCTGGCGCGGTGGCGCGGGTTCAGGCTCGGGCCATTACGGCGGGGGAAATTCCGGCGCGGGCGGCGCTCGGGGCGACTGGGGCGGCGGCGGTTTTTCTGCCCGCAGCGCCAGCCCGGAGCGTTTTGCCAGTCCGCCAGTGCCGCCGCAAAAGGCAGCGCCTGCGCATGGTTTGAAAACCGGCGCGAATGTGTTTCACGCCAAGTTCGGCGAAGGCCGGGTGCAGATGCTCGAAGGCAAGGGCGACGATGCGCGCGCGCAGATCAATGTCACCCGGCACGGCGTGAAATGGCTGGCGCTGAGTGTGGCCAAGCTGACGGTGATTTGAGCCTAAAGCGCCTTGTCATCGGCGACAAAACAATCCCGGAAGGTGAAATAAATGGAGGTGAAAAACATCGCCACAATCACCAGCGCCACCGGAAATATCGCCACCGTGGCCAGCATGGGGTTGCCCAGCAGGCTGGCAATCAGCGACACGGCAAGGGCGGCCAGCACAAACAGCCCCGCCCACGCCAAGCCGAACACGGTGAAAGCCGCCAGATTTTTGTAGCAGGCCATGAAGCTGAAAAACAGGCTTTTGACCGGCGACACACCATGCCAGTGGACCAGCGCGGGCGCATGCCAAAACAGCACCGACAGCAGCGTGTGCAGCGCCATCGCCACCCACATCGCAGCCTGAAAACTGCCCTGCATCACGATTTCTTCGCTGATCTTGCCGCCAATCAGGTAAAGGCTGGCAAACTGTCCGCCATCGACCAGCGCCGACACGCCCATCAGCCCCAGAAAACCGGCGGCGTAAAGCGCGCCCAGCACCAGCATGGCGCGCGCACCCTGCTGGCTGGCCCGAAAAGCGCTGAGCAGAATCGACGGCATCGGAAAATTGCCCTTGAGCGCCTCTTCAGTCGCGGCCATCAGCCCCAGCGTGGCGGCGGGCAGCAGCCCCAGCGCCAGCGCAATGCCAATAAAAGGCACCACCGTGACCACCGACAGCATGGCCATGAACATAAAAAACAGCCCCGACATGGCCAGCGGCTGCTTCCAGAAGGTCTGCACGCCCAGCTTGACCCACAACAGGCCCGTGCGGGCGGGAACGATGTTGAGTTTCATCCGGCTTGCAGCGCGTCAGAGTGCGCCAGCCGCTGGCGCAAAACGCGCTCGAAGTGGGTCGGGTCGTGCGCCTTGAGCACGGAAGCTTCACGCGGCAGGTAAAAATCCCACAGCCGCGACACCCAAAAACGCAACGCCCCGGCGCGCTGCAGCGCGGGCAGCAAGTCGCGCTCGTCCTGCGTCAAGGGGCGCACGCTTTGGTAAGCGGCCATGAAGGCGTCGGCGCGCTCGGCGTCTGGCGCGCCGCTGGTCAAGTCGATGCACCAGTCGTTCAGGCACACGCCGATGTCAAACACAAAGTTGTCGCAGCCGGCAAAGTAAAAATCGAAAAATCCGGTCAGTTCCGCGCCGTCGAACATCACGTTATCGCGGAACAGGTCGGCGTGAATCGGGCCGCGTGGCAGATTGGCGTAGGCGGCGCTGGCGGCCACTTCGTTCTGGCTGGCCAACTCGTTTTGAATCAGGTCGCGCTGGTCGTCGCTCAAGTAGGGCAGCACGACGGGAACGGTTTCGTTCCACCAGTCCAGGCCGCGCAGATTGGGCTGCTGGCGCGGGTAATCTTGTCCGGCCAAGTGCATGCGCGCCAGCATGTCGCCGACGCGGGCGCAGTGCGCGGGCGTGGGGGCCAGCTCGCTGTGACCGCGCAGCTTGTTGACCACGGCGGCGGGTTTGTTTTTCAGGCGGTGCAGGATGGTGCCGCTGGCGTCGGCCACCGGATCGGGCACTGGAATGCCCCGGCCCGCCAGATGTTTCATCAGGTGCAGGTAAAACGGCAGCTGCTCGTGCGTCAAACGCTCGAACAGCGTCAGCACGTACTGGCCCTGATCGGTATCGACAAAATAGTTGGTGTTTTCGATGCCGCCTGCAGCACCCTTGATGGATTGGAGCTGCCCCAGATTCAGGGAGCGCAAGAAAGCTGCAGCCTCGTCGAACGAGACTTCGGTAAATACGGCCATGCCTGAAAATTCAATCCTGTGCTAGAGACGAAAAAAGGTTAAAACTTGAACACGTTCCAGACGCGCGAGCCGTTGGTGTCGCCGCTGGCGGCGGCGGGCGCTTTGCCTTGGGCACCTTCGGCGGGCAGCACTTCGTAAGCCGCGCCGCCGGTTTTGGGCTGAACGGTGATTTGCTGGGTCTGGCCGCCCACGCGCAGCTCGTCAATGCGCGTGCCCGCGTCTTCGGTGCGGATGCGCTCGATTTTCTGGTCGGGATGCGCTGAATCTGTGGGCTTCGCCGAGCGAGCCGCTGCGGACGCGGCGCTTTGGGCGGGCGCTGGCGTCTGAGCCACAGCCGCAGCCAGCGGCAGCGCTGCCAAGGCAGCGAGCAGTAAAGGGCGAAGGGCGGTTTTCATGCCTGCATTGTAGGCGGGGCTGGCCCTGCAACGGCGCTGGCGGGCCGCTATCCCCGACAATCGGCCGCTATGAGTCTTGATAAAAAAACCTTGCTGCTGGTCGATGGCTCCAGCTACCTGTACCGCGCTTTTCACGCCATGCCCGACCTGCGCGTCAACCCCGCCGATCCGCACAGCCCGGCCACCGGCGCGATTCGCGGCATGGTCAACATGATCCAGAAGCTGCGCAAAGACGTGCGCGCCGATTACGCCGTCTGCGTCTTCGACGCCAAAGGCCCGACGTTTCGCGACGAACTTTACCCGGCTTACAAAGCCCAGCGCTCGGCCATGCCCGACGATCTGGTCAAACAGGTCGAGCCGATTCACGAAGTGGTTCAACTGCTGGGCTGGAAAGTGCTGTGCGTTCCCGGCGTGGAGGCCGACGACGTGATTGGCACGCTGGCGGTGATGGCCTCGCGCCAGCAAATCGAGGTGATTATTTCCAGCGGTGACAAGGATTTAAGCCAGCTCGTCGATGAGCACATTACCGTCATCGACACGATGAACGGCAAGCGCCGCGATCTGGCGGGCGTGGAAGCCGAATTCGGCGTGCCGCCGCGCCTGATGGTCGATTACCAGACGCTGGTCGGCGACGCGGTCGATAACGTGCCCGGCGTGCCAAAAGTCGGCCCCAAGACCGCCGTCAAGCTGCTGCTCGAACACGGCTCGCTTGATGCGCTCGTGGCCAAGGCGAACGACATCAAGGGCGCCGTCGGCGAGAACCTGCGCAACGCGCTGGACTGGCTGCCCAAAGGCCGCGAGCTGCTGACGATCAAAACCGATTGCGAATTAAACAGCTATATCGACGGTCTGCCCGCGCTGAACGCGATTACTACAGGCGCGCCGCACACCAGCGCGCTGCGCACGTTTTATCTGAAATACGGTTTTAAAGGCCTGGTCAGCCAGATTGACGAAGAAAACACCCCGCCCGAACTGGTCGGTGGCCCCAAGCGCCGCCAGCTGCGCCCCGTTGTCGCCTCGCTCAACGAGCCGGGGCTGTTTGATGATCTGTTCAATGACGAGCCCGCGTCGCCCCAGCCGTTGACCGGTGACGCCGCCGATCCGGCCAGCAACCTGCACTACGAAACCATTTTGGACTGGGAGACTTTCGGGCGCTGGCTGGCCAAAATCGAAGCCGCCGATCTGGTCGCGCTGGACACCGAAACCACTTCGCTCGATGAAATGCTGGCGCGCATTGTTGGCCTGAGTTTTAGCGTCACGCCCGGCGAGGCGGCCTATATTCCGCTCACGCACGATTACCCCGGCGCGCCCGAGCAGTTGCCGCTGGACGAGGTGCTGGCGCGCCTGAAACCCTGGCTGGAAAACCCGGCCAGAGCCAAGCTCGGCCAAAACATCAAATACGACCGCCATGTGCTGGCCAACCACGGTATCGAAGTGCAGGGCTACACCCACGACACGATGCTGCAAAGCTATGTACTCGAAGCGCATCGCCCGCACGGGCTGGCCAGCTTGGCCGACCGGCATCTGGGGCGCAGTGGCATCAGCTACGAAGACCTGTGCGGCAAGGGCGTGCATCAGCTCAAGTTCAACCAGGTGGAGATTGCCAAAGCGTCGGAATACTCCTGCGAAGACTCGGACCAGACGCTGGACGTACACCGCGTGCTCTGGCCGCAGATCCAGGCCAATGACAAGCTGGGCTTCATTTACCAGCTGGAAATCAAAAGCAGCGAAGCGCTGTACCGCATCGAGCGCAACGGCGTGCTGATCGACGCGCCCATGCTGGCCGCGCAAAGCCACGAGCTGGGCCAGCGTCTGCTGCAGTTAGAGACCGAGGCTTATGAAATGGCCGGTCAGCCGTTCAATCTAGCCAGCCCGAAGCAATTGGCCGAGATTTTTTTCGACAAGCTGGGCATGAAAGTGGTGAAAAAAACCGCCACCGGCGCCCGCAGCACCGACGAGGAAGTGCTGGAAAAGCTCGCCGAAGACTACCCGCTGCCCGCCAAGCTGCTGGAGCACCGCAGCCTGTCCAAGCTCAAGGGCACGTACACCGACAAGCTGGCGCAACTGGCGAATGCGCGCACCGGCAGGGTCCATACCCACTACGCGCAGGCCGTGGCTGTGACCGGGCGGCTGTCCAGCAACGAGCCGAATTTGCAGAACATCCCCGTGCGAACGGCTGAAGGGCGGCGCGTGCGCGAGGCTTTCGTTCCGCCTGCGGGCAGCGTGATTGCCAGCGCCGACTATTCGCAAATCGAGCTGCGCATCATGGCGCACCTGAGCGACGACGCGGCTTTGCTGCACGCTTTCACCGCCGGGCTGGACGTGCATCGCGCCACCGCCGCCGAAGTGTTTGGCGTGGGGCTGGAAGAAGTCAGCAGCGAGCAGCGGCGCTACGCCAAGGTGATTAACTTCGGCCTGATTTACGGCATGAGCAGCTTTGGCCTGGCGAAGAATCTGGGCATTGAAACCAAGGCCGCCGCCGCCTACATCGACAAGTATTTCCAGCGCTACCCCGGCGTGAAAAATTACATGGACGAAACCCGCATGCTGGCCAAAAGCCAGGGCTATATCGAAACCGTCTTCGGGCGCCGCCTGTACCTGCCGGAAATCAACTCGCCGAACGGCCCGCGCCGCGCTGGCGCCGAGCGCGCCGCCATCAACGCGCCCATGCAGGGGACGGCGGCGGATTTGATCAAACTGAGCATGGTCAAGGTGCAGGATGCGCTCGACGCGGAAAAACGCGGCACAAAAATGATCATGCAGGTGCATGACGAACTGGTGTTCGAGGTGCCCGAGGCCGAAGTCGAATGGGTCAGAACCGAAGTGCCGCGCCTGATGGCCGAGGTGGCCGATTTGAAAGTGCCGCTGCTGGCCGAAATCGGCTTCGGGCCGAACTGGGAAAAGGCGCACTGAGCGAATTTTTGTAGGGTGCGCGCTTCCCAGCCTAGCGGCGGGCGGTGTCGGCTGGCTGTGGGTTGCCTGCGGGGTTGGTCATCTTATTGCCACAGGACCGGCTTGTTCACCATTAGAAAAAACACCAGTGCCATCGCTGCGAAGGCCGGGTAGCCCAGCAGTTCCCAGTAGCGGGCGTAGCGCCAGTACAGCGGCGGCAGGGCAGCTTGATCGGCCAGCGCCTGCTGCGCCATCGCCGCCATGCGGATTTGCAGCCAGACCACCGGCAGCCAGCAAGCGCCCGCCAGAAAAAACAATCCCAGCGACAGCGCCAGCCAGGGCGTTGTCAGTGGCCAGCCCGCGAGGTGCGCCAGCAGCAGGCCGGAGGCGGGCTGAATCAATACCGTGGGCGTGGTGAACCACCAGTCGGCCCGCACCACCAAGCGACTGACCACGGCCTGCGCGTGCAGGTTGCCGCTGCGGTTGACAAAAAACAGGTAAAACGCCGAGCCAAGCCCGGTGCCGACCATCAGCACGCTGGAAACAATGTGTAGCCATTTCACGACGAGATAGGTGTTCATGGTGATTTATCCGGGTTCAGGTTTGGGTTGTGGTGGCGTCCTGCGCCAGCACCCACAGCAGCGCGGCAATCGGCAGGTTTTTCAGCAGCGGTCCGAGCGGGTGCAGCCACAACGTGGGCAGCAGCGCGGTGGCCGCCAGCGTCATCAGCAGCATCAAGGCGAGCGCGGCCAGATAAGTGGCGCGTCCAGGGCGCAGCCACAGCGCCAGACCGAGCGCCAGATCAGCCAGCGCGCCGCCCACAATCAGCGCCCGTAGCAGCCGTGGCTCGGACAGGCCCGCCGCCTGCAGCAATTGGGCGCTTTGCCCGTTGAGTTCGAGCAGGCTGACCGCCGCCGTTCCCAGCCAGACGGCGATCAGGCTGGCGCGTAGCAGGGTGGCGGCGTTCATGGCTTCTCTAGTTGGGGCCATCGTGCCGGGTTCTGGGGCTGAAGACTTGGGTGTTTTCATGGTGAGTTTGGCGATTGAATTGAGGCGGGTCAGGGCGTTGTCGGGCGGGTCAGCAACTGGCTGTAAGCGGTGGCGGGCCGCCCGAGCAGGCGGGCGAAAGGGAGGGGATCGGCGGTGTTGTCCTGCGCCAGCAGTGCCAGCGCCTGCGTCCCCCACGGCGTACACGGAAAAGCATCCCCCAGCCGGGCGCTGGCGCGGGTCAGTGCGCCGGGCAGGCGCATGACGCGGGCGGGTGTCTGGCCCCGTTGCTGGCGCAGGCTGGCGATGAAATCGGCCAGCGGCACGCCCAGCGGGCCGACGCAGGCCAGTGAGCCGCACAGCGCGCCAGCCGGTTCGACCAGCGCCGCGACGACTTGGGCCAGCTCGTCAAGCTGCACCGGCTGCACGCGGGTGCTGAAGGCTTCAGGCGGCAGCGCCAGCACCGGCCAGCGCGCCAACGCGGTAAACAGCGCACTGCCCGCCCCGCCCGCGCCGAACACGATGCTGGGCTGTAGCGCCACGCCTTGCAGCGCGCCTTGGGCGCTCAAGGCGTGCAGATGCGCTTCGGCCTCGCGTTTGGTGCGGGCGTAAGGGTTGTCGCCGCTGGCAATGCCCAGCGCCGACAGGTGAATCACCCGCCGCACACCTTGCCGGGCGCAGGCGTTGAACAGCGCCTGCGGCACCGCGCTGTGAATCGCCTGCATGGGCGTGTGCGGCCCGTCGCGCAGCACGCCGACGGCGTTGATGACCGCGTCAACGCCCGTTAGCCTAGGCAACCAAATCGCTTCAGCCGTATCGCGGGTGAAGTCCATCGGTACTTCGCCGGGGCGGGGGCTGGAATTGGCGTGTGCGCTGAAGCCGGAGCTGGCGCTGAAATCTGGATTGGCGTTGGCGTTGGCACTGCGCACGCCGCGCAGCACGCGGTGGCCGCGCGCTTCCAGCGCCGCCGCAATGGCGCGACCCATAAAACCGCTGGCACCGCAAATCAGGATGTTCATGCTCGAAAACTCCTGGCTGGCTCAGAAGCGGCAGGCATCGCCGGGCTGGCACTGGCCGCGTGCGGCGGCCTGGGCGGCGGCGCGACGGGCGGCGTTTTCAAACAGCAGCACCACCAGCCGCCGGGGAATGTGGTTGCGAAAGCGAGCAACCCACGGATAAAGGCGATCCGCCAGCGGGCCAATCACCGGCAGGCGCACCAGCGCAGACACCCAAGGCAGACCGGCGGCGCTGTAGGCCAGCCGGAACACATCGACGCTTTTGACCAGCGTGCCATCGGCCTGGCGGGCGTGAATCAGCGTCATCAAGTCCTGCTGCGTCGCGCCCGGCGGCTGGGCGTCGAAACCCGGCACGGAAATATCGACAAAAGCCAGCAAGTTGCGCGAGTTGCGCAGCATCAGGTTGTGCATTTCGGCGCGGCACATCGGGCAGGCACCGTCGTAATACAGCGTCAGTGGATAGATGGTAGGATTGGTTGTAGCGGTCACTTCTCTTTCCTTTCGATATTTCAGTCAAAACAGAAATTAGCTGTTCAAAAAAACCGCCTTAGTCAGGCGGACGGGGTTGATGGGACGAAAAGGCTTCAGGAGCCGGAGGGCGGAACGTCGCTGCGCACAAATTTTTGAATCGTCGCACCGAGCCGCAGCACCTTGTCCAGCGTCGAGGGCGACAGGCGCATCATCTCGTCGGCCCAGATGCCCAGCGACTGCATCAGCGCCAGCGTCTCGCGCACGCGGTCTTGCGCGTCCGGCGCTTCGGCGCTGAAGCCCGGCTGCGTGACCAGCTCGCGCAGCATGCGAACGGTGGGGTCGTATTCGCGCTCCTTGCGCTCGCGCACGATGGTGCGAAACAGCTCCCACACGTCGGCGGAGGTGGTGAAATAATCGCGCCGGTCACCCAGCACATGGGTGGCACGAATCAGCTGCCAGTTCAGCAACTCCTTGAGGCTGTTGCTGACGTTGGAGCGCGCCACGCCCAGCGTGTCCGAGATTTCCTCGGCGTGCAGCGGCTTGCCGTGAAAAAACAGCAGCGCGTGAATTTGCGCGACGGTGCGGTTCACGCCCCAGGCGGTGCCCATTTCACCCCAGTGAACCACGAAGCGGCGAGAAATATCAGTCAGTTCCATGAGCCGAACTATATGCCTTCTTTGATTTCTGTCAAGAGAGAAATTGACGACGCAAAAAAACCGGCCCCACAAGGCCGGTCAAGTCAGGCTGACAACAAACCGCGCCGTTTATTCAAACGGCTGAGGGCGTTTGGTGGCGTCGCTCGAAGGTGGCAACACGGGCAGCGTCATTTTTGGCTGATCGCCCGTCAGAGTTTTGAGGAAGGCCACGATCTGGGTGGTTTCCGTGTCAGTAAAAGTGCGGCCCAGTTGCAGGCGGCCCATCGTCGTGACGGCCTGGGCCAGCGTGTCAGCCGAGCCGTCGTGGAAGTACGGATAGGTCAGCTCCACATTGCGCAGCGTCGGCACCTTGAAGTTCAGGCGGTCAGCGTCCTTGCCTGTGACGGCTGAGCGGCCTTCGGCGGTGCTGGTGGTCTTGAACGGCTCAACAACGCCCATTTTCTGGAACGAGGTGCCGCCCACGTTCGGGCCGTTGTGGCAGGCGACGCAGCCGCTGTCCTTGAACAGCTTGTAGCCCGCCAGTTCGTCGGGTTTGAGGGCTTTTTTGTTGCCCTTGAGCCACTGGTCAAAGCGCGAATTGGGCGTGACCAGCGTGTCTTCAAAGGCAGCGATGGCGGTCGTCACTTCATCAATCGTGAGCTTGTCGCTGCCGAAAACGGTCTTGAACTCCCTCACATATTGGGGAATGGAGCGCAGCATGTCCACGGCCAGCTCGTGCGTCAGGGCCATTTCGCCCGGATTGGCAATTGGGCCACCGGCTTGCGCCTTCAAGTCTTTGGCGCGGCCATCCCAGAACT
>CAIYKK010000087.1 GCA_903926695.1 uncultured Burkholderiales bacterium | reverse complement strand
GAGCTGCTGCTCGCGGCCAACGCGCCCGAGCAGACGCAAGTCACGCTGCTGGGCGGTGGCTCGCGGCTGATTGGCGGCAGCCGCTCGGCCACGCTCACGCGCCAGGAGGTGGAGCGCCTGATCGTCGATGGCTTTTTCCCGCAAGTCGGCGCTGACGCGCAGGTGCAGCAAAGCCGCAGCGCCATCGTCGCGTTTGGCCTGCCTTACGCCCGCGACGCGGCCATCACGCGCCACATTGCCGACTTTTTGCGCCAGCACGGCGCGCTGCCCGACACGCTGCTGCTCAACGGCGGCGTGTTCCGCGCCGATGCGCTGGCGCGGCGGCTGGCCGACACGCTGGCCAACTGGCGCGGCACGCCGCTGCGCCTGCTGCACAACGACAACCCCGATGTAGCCGTGGCACGCGGCGCGGTCGCCTACGCGCTGGCCCAGCGCGGCGAGGCGCCAAAAATCGGCGGCGGCGCGGCGCGCAGTTATTTTTTGCTGCTGGATGCGGGAAAAGGCGGCGCGGCCAAAGGCGCTGCCGCTGCTTCGACTTTGGCATCAGCCTCCGCCTCTGCCAATTCAGGTTCAGGTTCTGGTTCTGGTTCTGGTTCTGGTTCTGGTTCTGGTTCTGGCGTGACAGCGGGCGGCGCGGCGGCCCAGCGCGGCATCTGCGTCCTGCCGCGCGGCACCGAGCCGGGTCAGGAAGTGTTATTGACCGGGCGTACTTTTGCCTTGCGGCTGGGTCAGCCGGTGCGCTTTCATTTGCTGACTTCGCTGACTCAAGCGCCCGGCCAGACGCCGCCCCAGCCGGGCGAACTGGTGGCGCTGAATTTGGACAATTTTTTGCCGCTGCCGCCCATCGTCACCGTGCTGCAGGCGCAGGATGCAGCGGCATCAGAATCAGAATCAGCGTCTGCTGGAACGGCAACGGCAACGGCAACGGCCGCCACAACGGCCCTCCCTGCACCAGCGGCAGGCGCCGAAGCCGCAGACCGGCCCGCAACACGCCCGCCAGCGTCCCGGCCACCGGCCAGCCAGCGCCAGGATATTCCCGTGCAACTGGCCGCCACGCTGACCGAAGTCGGCACGCTGGAACTGCACTGCGTCAGCGTGGCCAATCCGGCGCAGCGCTGGCGGCTGGAGTTTGACCTGCGTCACGCCGATTCAGCCACCGCCGGGCCCGAAACCGGCGACGGCCCGGACGCCAGCGGCAGCGGCAACGGCAACGGCAGCGCCAGCGCCAACGCCAACGCCAGCAACAGCCAATCCGCCAGCCGCCTACGCCAAGCGGTTGCCAAAATCGACCACATTTTCGGCACCGGCCAGCCCACCAGCCCGAAGGAAGTCCGCCAGCTACGCGCCCAGCTCGAACAAATTCTGGGCAGCAAAGAAAGCTGGGCCACGCCCGAATTGCGCCAATTGTTCGACGCGCTGTGGCAGCGCGCCCGCACCCGCCGCCGCTCGGCGGAACACGAACGTGTCTGGCTGAATCTGGCTGGCTACTGCCTGCGCCCCGGCTTTGGCGATCCGCTGGACGGCTGGCGGCTGCAGCAGCTCTGGCCGCAGTTCGCCGCTGGCGTGCAGCACAGCAAGGACAAACAAAGCTCCGCCGAATGGTGGACGCTGTGGCGGCGCGTCGCGGGCGGTCTGGACACGGCCCAGCAATTGCGCCTGCTCGACGACTTCGCCTTCAACCTGCAAAACAACCGCGAGAGCCTGGACGCGGGCGGAGCGCCGCCGGTCAAGGGCAGCGATGAGGACATGCTGCGCCTGGGCGCGTCGCTAGAGCGCATTCCCGCCGACTACAAAGCCGAGATTGGCGGTTGGCTGCTGGCGCGGCTGCAGACGGCGCCCGCTGTGGCGGCTGGCCCGGCAGGTTCTGGCGCCACAGCCAGTGCTGCGGGTTCTGCGGCCAGCGCCGCCGCCAAGCAGCGCGCCGCCCAAGACACCGCCAGCGACAGCCTGACGCTGTGGACGCTGGGCCGCATCGGTGCGCGCCAGCCGTTTCACGGCAGCTCGCACGACGTGGTGCCGCCCGAAACCGTCGCGCCCTGGTTGCAAACCCTGCTGGCGCTGGACTGGAAGCGCCTCGAAGCAGCGGCCTTTGCCGCCGTCAGCCTGGCCCGCGTCACCGATGACCGCAGCCGCGATCTGCCGCTGGCACTGCGCGAGCAAGTCATCGCCCGGCTTCAAGCCAGCCACGCCCCGCCGCTCTGGATGGATATGGTGCGCGAAAAAGTCGAACTCGACGCCGCCACCGAGCGCCGCGTGCTGGGCGAATCATTGCCGCCAGGGCTGAAGCTGATGGCTTGAACAAGCTCTTGATGACGCTTCCATTCATTCCGCCTGAAGCAAAATGTTAATATCACCAGTGATATGAAATTAACGCCAAAATTGACGATTGACACCAACATCCTGGTGGCGGCGACCCGTAATCGTCATGGCCCCTCGTTTGCGTTGATGCAGCTTGTCCGGCAGGGAGCGGTAGTGATGTGCTGCAGCCCGGCGCTTTTCCTGGAATATGAGGATGTGCTGAAACGCCCCCACCAGCTCACCGCTTCAGGCTTGCTCATCAGCGATGTGGAGGCGATCCTGAATGAACTGGCGGGTCTGATTTCGCCCGTTGTCACGCACTACCAATGGCGGCCTCAACTGCGTGATCCCTCGGACGAAATGGTGCTCGAAGCGGCTGCCAATGCGCAGGCCCAAGCGATAGTCACCTATAACCTGAAGGATTTTCTGCCCGCCAAACGTTTTGGAATTCCGGTGCTCAATCCTGAGCAGTCTTTCAGACAATTCAACCTTGCCGTTCAAAGGAATTTGACATCATGAGCAACTACGCCCTGCGCCTGCCAGAGTCCCTCAAGCAAGCCGCCAAACGGATTGCAGCCAGCGACGACACCACGATGAACCAGTTTTTTGTGGTGGCCATTGCTGAAAAAATAAGCGCCATGGAAACTGCCAAATTCTTCGAGAAACGTGCGGCATCCAGCAGCGCTGCTTCAGCCCAATCCGCCTGGGACAAGGTGGGCAGCGCTGCAGCAGTCGCTCAGGACACCTGGACAAAGCCCCTTTGATGCGCCACAGCTTGAGACCTGAAACGGTGCCCCCAGCCCTGCCCGGCGCTTTCCAATCCCTGCAATTCACCGCGCCCTTCGTGCAGGACACGGGCGGCAGCAAGTCGCTGCATTTCACCCACGGCGAGCTGCAAAGCATGATGCTGACCAACGATCCGGCGCGGCTGGCGCTGGACTACACGCGCACGATGATGGGTTTCCTGCTGTTCAATCCGGCCCCAAGCCACATCGGCATGATCGGCCTGGGTGGCGGCTCGCTGGTCAAGTTCTGCCACCGCCACCTCGCCGCCAGCCGCATGACGGTGCTGGAAATCAACCCGCATGTGATCGCATTACGAAAAGAGTTCCAGGTGCCCGATGACGATGCGCGCCTGACGGTGATCGCCGCCGATGGCGCGCTGTTTTTGCAAACCGAAACGCCTGCGTTCGATGTGCTGCTGGTCGATGGTTTTGACCACGATGGCCAGCCCGCCGCGCTGTGCAGCCAGCGTTTTTACGACGACTGCTGCGCGGCGCTGGCGCCCGGCGGCCTGCTGGTCGTCAACCTGCATTACCAGCATCCCGACTACCCGCTGCTGGTCGAGCGCATTGCGCGCAGTTTCGGCGGCAACGCGGTGGAAATCGTGGTCGAGGAAAAAACCAACGCCATCGTGATGGCCTCGAAAGGGCGGCCCATTTCGCCGCACGCTTTGAGTTTGCAGCGCAGCTTGGGCGCGCTCGGCGACGAGGCGCGCCGCCAGCTCAAGCCGGAACTGGCGCGCATCCTGTGGGAGATGAAAAACCTCGATGAGGATGAGGCGTAGCGGCAGAGCCTGTTTCAAAAATACCGGCTGCTTTTCAGGAGTTCGCTGCTGGTGCTACCGTAGCCGTAGCGCCTGTCTCAAAAAACCGGCTGCGGCTCCACGCTTGCCATTGGGACTATCACTCAAGTTTTGCAAGGGCAAGGCTCGAAAAGCGACAGATTCAGCGCCCCGCGCCAGCCGCTCAATACGGCGGCAGCAAGCGCCGGAACCCGTGGAACAGCACCACGCCCAGAAACAACACATTGCGCACCAGCACCGCCGGAAAAAACAAT
Organism: uncultured Burkholderiales bacterium; assembly: GCA_903926695.1. GTDB lineage: Bacteria > Pseudomonadota > Gammaproteobacteria > Burkholderiales > Burkholderiaceae_C > Polaromonas. The sequence continues at coordinate 13,754 of CAIYKK010000087.1, read as the reverse complement.
TCCGGCGCTCGTCGTTGAACGCCCGCCACGGGGACTTCGGCCAGCGCACCACCCAGCCGCGTCATCCAGCGAATCGAGCGCGGCCACTCCAGCAGGCCGTTTTGCCAATCGGCTGGAATGCCCGACGGGCCGCAAGCTGCGCCCACAATGCCGCCCAGAATCGCCGCCGTCGAATCGGTGTCGCCGCCGCATTCAACGATGGCGACGATAGCGGCGCGGAAATCGCGCTGGTGCGTCAGCCAGGCGTGAATCACCACCGGCAGCGTGTGCAGCATGTAGCCCGACACGCCTTGCCCTTGGCCGAGCGAGGCGGCAAATTCCTGCGTCGTCTGGCCTTGATTCACGGCTTGGACGGCGGCGGTCATTAGCGCCAGAAATTCTGCGCCGTCGCCATTCAGCAGCGTTTTGAGTTGCGCGAGAAAATCATCGCCCGCCACCGGCAACGCCTGCCGGGCCGCCATGTGCGCCGCGAGCGCCGCCGCCAGCGCACCGAATTCGGCTTTTTCATCGGTGTGCGTCAGGCGTGTGGAGGCGTACACCAGTGGGCGCAGCGCGTGCAGATCGTCGATGGCCGCGCCGATGATGGGCGCACGCATCGCCGGGCCATTGCCCGCTGAAAACACGCCGCTTTTTTCAGGATTGAAGCCAACCCAGAGCCGCAAAATGGCCCGCGCCGTCGCCAGCCCCACGCCTGCGGGCAGCGGCAGCAGCCACCAGCGCAGCCTGCTCGCCAGATTTTTGCGGAAAGCGGCCACGTCGCCGCCGGAAACAATCAGCGCCTGCGCGGTCATGCAGGCGTGTTCGGTGTCGTCCGAGACCATGCCGCGCCCAAAAAACAGCCGGTGACGCGTCGGCGCGCCGAGCATGCTGGCGCAGCGCCTGCGCGACAGGCCTTCGTAAGGCAGGCCGATGGCGTCGCCGATTGCCGTGCCGATGAGCGAGCCGGTCAGGCGCGCCTGTTTTGTGAGCGGGCGCTCAAGGCTGGCGGACCCGGCGGGGCTGTCTGAAAGGGTCATGGTGCTGGCGGAACCAGTTTGGCCCCGGAGGTTGTTCAGGCAATGCGCCCGTTGCTTGCATTGTGTAGGAAGCGCCCAGCCGCAGCTTGCGGCGCTGTCCGACGCCTTGAGCGGCCCAGCCGCAGGCAAACTGAACAATCCATCTATTCACACACCGGGCCAGCGCCGAGACACGCCGCCCTCGTTCAAGGAACCGTCATGATTGAAAAAACCGCCTCCGTGCATTGGGAAGGCCAGGGCAAAAAAGGCCAGGGCCAGATCAGCACCGAAACCGCTGCGCTGCAGGCTTATCCCTACGGTTTTGGCAGCCGCTTTGAGGATGACAGGCGAGGCACGAACCCCGAAGAGCTGCTCGGCGCGGCCCATGCGGCTTGCTTCACGATGGCGTTTTCGTTTGCCTGCGACAAGGCGGGCTACGCCACCACCTCGGTGGACACGACGGCCAAGGTGCGGCTGGTGCCGCAGGGCGACGGTTTTGTGATCGACCGGATTGCGCTGACGCTGGAAGCTGCCGTACCGGGCATGAACGAAGCGACGTTTCAGGACGTTGCCGAAGCGGCTAAAAAGGGTTGCCCGGTGTCCAAAGCGCTGGCCAGCGTGCCGGAAATCAGCCTGTCGGCGAGCCTGCGGCATGAGGCGTCCTGAAGGCATGGCGGCAGTTTCTGGATAGCGTGAGATTTAAGCCAGCAGTTCCAGCAGCCGCGTTAGCGCGTGGCGCACGGTGGCTTCGCGCACGGCGGCGCGGTCGCCGTCAAAGCGGCGCATTTCGGTGACGACGCCCGCTGGCGTAGCCCAGCCGAACCAGACGATGCCGACGGGTCTTTCTGCGCTGCCGCCGCCGGGGCCAGCCACGCCGGTGACAGCCAAGGCTACTTGGGCGCGGGAGCGGGCCACGGCTCCGTGCGCCATCGCGAGTGCCACGGGTTCGGTGACGGCACCGTGGCGTTCAATCAGCCCTGCATCCACGCCGAGCAGTTCGGTTTTGGCGGCGTTGGAATAGGTCACAAAACCGCGCTCGAACCAGTTGCTGGAACCGGCCAGATCGGTGCAGGCGGCGGCGATCAGCCCGCCGGTGCAGCTTTCGGCTGTGGCCATTTGCCAGCCTTTTTGCTGCAGGCGCTCGGCCAGCGCAGCCACCAGTGTGGGGATGGCGTTGGCGTTGGCGTTGGCGTTGGCGTTGGCGTTGGCGTTGGCATCAAGCGTGTTGGTCAGGGCGGGCGCGTTGGGTGCCGAATTAAAAAATTGTTCAAGCATTTAAAAAAACCAAAAGCGCCACAGCGCAATCACCAGCAGCGCGCAAGCGGCAGCCACCAGATCGTCAAACATGATGCCGAAACCGGCAATGGTCCAGGCGTGGCGGTCAGTGGCCGGATCAACGTCGTGCGAGAGCTGATCGGCCCAACCGACCGGGCCGGGCTTGGCCGCGTCGAAATAGCGAAACAGCGCAAACGCCACCGCCTGCCCGACAAAACCGGCGGGCGCAATCAGCCATAGCATCAGCCAGAACGCGGCGATTTCGTCCCAGACGACGCTGCTCGGGTCCAGCACGCGCATGTTGCGCGCCGTGACCGTGCAAACCCACCAGCCGACGGGAATCGACACCGCGATCAGCCGGCCCAGCGCCCACGGCGAAAGCCACTGCTGCAGCACGACAAACGCCAGCCACGCCCACAGCGTGCCAGCGGTGCCGGGTGCGACGGGACTCAGGCCCGAGCCAAAACCCAGCGCAAAAATATGCGCCGGGTGCGCCAGCATGAAACGCAGCGTAGGCCGCACCGGAGCGGTATCGAAAGACGGAAGCACAGGCAGCACCACCAGCGCCGAAGACGGCAAAGACTCGGGCGGCGGCGGTTCGGGCGGCGGGGAAAAATCAGTCATGGCAGCGTCTCCATCAAAGCGCAAGGCGGTCAAAGGTTCAGGCAAAGTGGTCGAAAGAAAAAAACTGCCCGCTCAGGCGCTGGCCTTGTGCGTCCACCAGCCGCAGGCCGGGTTCAAGCTCAATGTGGCCTATGCGCGTCACCGGCGTGGCCGACAGGCGCGCAGCCGTCTGCACCGCCTCGCGGGCCGAGGGCGGCGCGGTGAAGGCCAGCTCGTAATCGTCGCCGCCGGACAGCACACATTCAAGCTGCTTTTGCGCAGAAACAAGGCCGGGCGTCCAGTCGGCATGCTGGCGGGCGGCGAGCAGGTTCAGCGCCAGCGACGTGTCCAGCGTCGCGCCGACACCGGAGGCTTTCAGGATATGCGTCAGGTCGCCGAGCAGGCCGTCGCTCAGGTCCAGCGCCGCCGTCGCCACACCGCGCAGCGCCTGGCCCAGCGCCACGCGGGGCGCGGGCCGCTCCAGCCGCTGTCTGGTTTGGGCGAGCAGCGCGAGCGGCAGCGCGGGCGCCAGCTCCAACGGTGGCGCCAGCGTGGGCAACGCGAGCGTGCCGCGCAGCGCGTCCAGCGCCAGCCGGGCGTCGCCCAGCGTGCCGCTGACATACACATCGTCGCCAGCCTTCGCGCCCGAGCGCAGCAGCGCCTGGCTTTTGCCGTTCAGCACCGGCACTTCGCCGAAGACGGTGATGCAGATGTTCAGCGGCCCTTGCGTCGTGTCGCCGCCTATCAGCTCGCAGCCGTGCGCGTCAGCCAGCGCAAACAGGCCGCTGGAAAACGCCGCCAGCCAAGCCTCATCGGCGCCCGGCAGGGCCAGCGCCAGCGTGAAGGCCAGCGGCGTCGCACCGCAGGCGGCGAGGTCGCTCAGGTTGACGGCCAGCGCCTTGTGGCCCAGCGTCGCCGGGTCCACGTCGGCGAAGAAATGGCGGTTTTCCACCAGCATGTCGCTGGAAATGGCCAGTTGCGTGCCGGGCGTAGGCCGCAGCAGCGCGCAGTCGTCGCCCACGCCGAGGGCGGCCCGCTTTGCGGGGCGTTTGAAATAGCGTTCGATCAGGTCAAATTCACCCATAGCGGCAAGCATACAGCCAGCGCTGGACGGGAAACGCGGCTGGCAGGCCCGGTTTCACATGGGCGGCGTGACTGCCTTCGGTTGGGGCAGCGGCTGGATTGTTTCCGGCACCTGACTCGGCACCGGCAGCCAGCAGCGCGACACCACCAGCAGGTGAATGAAATGCAGCTTCGTCACCGCCTGCGCAGGCAGCGCAAACGGATAAAAATCGGGCTGGCCCATGCTGCGTGACATTTCGTTGAGCATCGTTGTCAGCCGCGTCCAGTGGTTCACAAACGCCAAAAACTGCGCCGCCTGCGGGTCTTGCGGCTGGTGCAACTCGCCCTGCGTAAACGGCGTGACTTCCAGATCAAGCCGCTCCAAATCCAGCCCCAGACTGAGCGCAGTGTCGATGCCATCGCGCATGTGCAGGTAATGCGCCCAGCATTCGGCCCAGTCTTCCCACGGATGACAGCTGGCGTAGGCGCTGACAAAATGCTGCGCCCAATCCGGCGACGGCCCCTGCGCGTAGTTGCGCCTCAAGCAGGCCGCATAGTCCTGCGTCTCGTCGCCGAATAGTTGGTGAAAGCCGTCCATCCACGCCGTGCCAGCCACCAGCCGGTCCCAATAATAGTGGCCGACTTCGTGGCGAAAGTGCCCCAGCAGCGTGCGATACGGCTCGCCCATCGCCTTGCGGACGGCTTCGCGCTTGGCGTCGTCGGCCTCGTCCAGGTTCAGGGTGATCAGGCCCGCGTCGTGGCCGGTCAGGATGTGCGGACCGCTGGGCGGCGAACGCAGAAAATCAAACATCAGGCCGCGCTCCGGGTCTTCGCTGATGCGGGACGCCACCGGCAGCCCGAGCAGAATCAGCGAGGAGACGAGGCGGCGCTTGGCCATCTCGATCAGTCCCCAGAGATAACCGTTGTCGGGCTGGGCCGGATGGGTCAAATCGGGAATGGTGCGGTTGAGGCGGCAGGCGCGGCACAGTTTGAGCGGGTCGTGCTGGGGCACCAGCCAGTTGCAGCGCGCCGGGGTGGTTAAGTTGGCGCAGCGTTTGTACAGCGGGGGACTGGCGGCGCTGGCTGGCGCGGGGGCGATGCGGGCGGCGCTGGCGGCAGGTGCAGAAGCGCTGCCGCCCGCAAGCCGCTGGCTGGCTGGTGCTGGCGCAAAACCGGGCGCAGCCCTGAGCGGTGCCAACTTACCCGGCAGCGGCGGCTTGGCCGGGACGGCAGGCGCTTGCCACTGCCGCCAAGTGCCCGGTTGCGGCCCCGGCATCAGCGCCAGCAGCAGGCCGCGCTCGGGGTCGTAGCCCAGCGGCGTCTGGCAGGCCAGGCAGCGGCTGTTGCGGAAAAAAACCGGCCCGCCGCAGCGGCAGCGGTAATTGCGCCCGGCCAGCAGCGGCAGCGACAACGGCGCGGACACGCCCGCAGACGGCAAAGCGGCAAAAGCTGACAAAGGCTGACCCAAATAAAAAAGCGGCGCAGCGCCAAAACCCGCAACGCTGCCCCAAAGATAAAAAATCTGCGCCGACAGCGGCAAAACCCGCACCTCTTCCGGCCAGACCCAGACGGAATTTTGCCGCTTGCGCCCAGCCCGCAAGGCCGTTGGCAGCCCGTGTGCGTGTCAGCAGGAGCTGACAAAACCAGCACCGCCGCCCGTGCCCGGCCACGGCGGGCGTCCGTGTTTTCGCAGCTTGCGGCGGCGAAAGTGCGGCGCGTGCTTTTATGATCCACCTTCCCCTCATCCACTTCCTGACACACCATGCCCACCTACCATATTGAAATGCTCGAAGGCCGCACCGTCGAGCAAAAGAAACAACTAGCCGAAGCCATCACCCGCGTGACGGTTGAAATTCTGGGTGGCAAGCCCGACGCGGTGGACATCCTGATCACCGACATCAAGCGCGAAAACTGGGCCACCGGCGGCAAGCTCTGGTCCGAGCCACGCGACTGAAACCGCCGCGCCCTTCGCCCCAAACCCTTCACCGAACTGACCGCATGTGCCAACTGCTTGGAATGAACTGCAACGCCCCCACCGACGTGACCTTCAGCTTTCGCGGCTTTGCCCAGCGCGGCGGCAAGACCGACGAGCACCGCGACGGCTGGGGCATCGCTTTTTTTGAAGGCGACAGCCAGCCTAACAGCCCCGGCCACGGCAAGGGGCTGCGCCATTTTGTCGATCACCTGCCCGCCAGCGAGTCGCCGGTGGCCGAGCTGATCCGGCGCTACCCGATCAAAAGCCGCAACGTGATTGCCCATATCCGCAAGGCCACGCAGGGCGCGGTGGCGCTGGAGAACTGCCACCCGTTTGTGCGCGAACTGTGGGGCCGCTATTGGGTATTCGCCCACAACGGCAATTTGAAAGATTTTGCGCCGCGCCTGCACGGCAGCTTTCGGCCCGTGGGCTGCACCGACAGCGAGCGCGCTTTTTGCTGGATCATGCAGGAGCTGGCCAAGTCGCACGCCAATTTGCCCAGCGTCGAGGAGTTGAGCATCACGCTGCGCGAGCTGGCGGCCAAAATCGCCCGCCACGGGACGTTTAACTTTTTGCTCAGCAACGGGCTGGCGCTGTGGGCGCATGCCTCGACCAGCCTGCACTACATTGAGCGCCGCCACCCGTTCGCCCACGCCCGTCTGAGCGACGAAGACCTGAGCATCAACTTTGCCGAGCACACCCAGCCCAGCGACCGCATCGCCATGATCGCCACCACGCCGCTGACGACCGACGAACGCTGGACCGCCTTTGCGCCGGGCGAACTCAAGGTGTTTGTGGACGGCGCGCTCGCTGGCACCTGAATGCCTGCGCGCCTGAACATCAGAGCGCCAAAGCGTCAGAGCACGAGCAGCAGCCTGTCGCGCATTTCCGGCAGCTCTTTGGAACCCCTGCTGTTGGAGGCCATGTTGCTGGTCCACACCGGGAAAATCTGGCGCAGTTCTTCGGCGCTGCGGCAGTTGAGAATGGACTTGATCAGGCTCAGGCGCATGTTCTGGCCGAAGATGTTGTTGGTGGTGTTGACCATGAAATTGCGCGCCATCTCGACTTCTTTGGCGCTGCGCAGTGCGGCGTGAGGCAGACTGGCCAGCGCTGCCGCGTCGTCCGGGTCGCTGAAGGTGGCGGTTTTGGCGGCGGGCGGCGTTGTGGCGGGCGCTTGTGCAGCAGGCGCGGGTCTGGCGGTTTGCTGCGCATCAATGCAGCCGTACTCCATCAACTGACTGAGCACTTCCCCGATCTTTTCTTCGCCGCCGACAAATGCGGCCAACTCTTTGCCGCTGCGCTTGCCGTCCACCAGCACCAGCACGCGGCGGATCATGCCGGGCAGCCCCAAGGCGCGGGTCTGGATTTCCCGCAGCCCTGTGGGCGTCTTGAAAAAAGTCGTGGCCGTCAAATCAAATGAAGCAGCGGAAAGGCAGGTCATGGCTCAAACTCCTCGGGTATTGCGTCACCCATTTTCTCCTCCGCGCCAAACCGGCCAGGCGGGGCGGCGGTAAAAGCGGAAAAAGGTGAAATAAAACGTGAAAGTCAAGTCATTTTGACTTGCCATCCAACACCCGCGCAAGTCGGGTAAACACCCAATCCAGTCAGCGGCTCAGGCCTGCAGCGCCTGCTCCACGGCTATTTATCGGTCGGCACTGGCCGTCATGGCTATTAGTTTTCCAAAAAATTGATGGACATCATCGTGGATTTCATCGCCCGTCATGGCCGCTGCAACACGTTCACGCAGCACTTCCACCGATGGGTCACCGTTGCGCAGCGTGTGAAACAGGGAATCACTGTCCTCAAACAAAATCCGCTTGCCGTCGAGCACCTTAAAGATATTGGCCGTTACCGTGCGCCAGGTCTTTCCCGGTGCCAGCGTCAAATTCTGATCGGCAAAAAATGCGTCAATCGCCTGAAGCACCGGCTGGGTAAATAAGTCAGGCTCTGACCTTTCCAAAAATTGAAGCGCAGCGCGCCGCCAGGCAGACGGCACCAGCAGATAGTTTTCGATGTTCTTGCGCTTCCACTCCACCAAAGTCGGGTTGCTTTCGGGTGGATGGAAGGCTTTATCCGCATCGTCGTAGTCAAACAGCATCAGACGTTTCACGCCGGGAACGATCTGTCCCAGTGCCGTGAAATGCTTTTCAGCCTGCTCTTTCATCGCCTGCTTATTACCCCCGCCCATGACCTTGAAGCATATTTTGTCCATCACCGGCAGCGCGCCGCACTTTTCGGCCCAGCCGCGAAGAATGCGCTCGTCACTTTCACCTTCGACATACACCAAGTAAGGCGAACCTGCCAAGCGGGTAATGTCTTCGTTCGACACCTCGGACATCGCCCGCAGGACGACTGGCGTTGATTCGATACGTGTCGGCACCTGTTTAAGCAAGGACAAAATCTGGTGCGCATCCACGCCCTTGGCGAATTCCTCAGCATGGGTGGCGATGAGGAATTGCACACCTTTCTCGGTGGATTTCTTTTTGAAGTAATCCAGAATCTCGCGCTGTAAGTTGACGTGCAGATGCGCGTCAGGCTCATCGAGCAAAATCGTCGTGGGCTGGTAGCCGTACAAAAAAGCCAGCAGCGTCATGGTTTGATGAAACCCGCTGCCGCCGGAAATCAGGTCGTAGGGCTTACCGTTTTGCTTGTATTCCACGCCGATGTACACATCCTTGGCCGAGTCATACTGCGGAGGAATCAGTTCGACGGAAAACCAGCGTTTCACCACGCTGACCAGTTCAGCCCAGTCGGCAGGCACGGGAGGGCGTTTGACGCCCTTTGGTAGCTCAAGGGTTCCATCCTCTTCGGCAGGCGGACGCCATACCTGCAACAGCAAATTGCGCAAAACACTGCCCGGCTGGCCTTTGCCAACCTGCTGACGGATGGGCGCTTTGTCCAGCCATTTTTCTGTCGGCTCCAAGCCGGAAAATGGCGGCACATACGCAATTCGGGGAAGGTCTCTGCGATCTTCGCAATCCCTGAATGCTTTCCAGCCGCCAGCCGGAATGGCATACATGGTCTGCGGTGAGTGGTAACGAAGCTCTACCCCAAACTTCTGGGTGGTGCCACCGGGTGCGTTCCACTCGACCAAAATTTCAATCAGGATGAATTTCTGCCTTTTGGTTCCGTTTTCATCTGTCGGATAAGCCCGATCCGTCCTGTCTTTCCACAAGAGATTGAATTCAGGCACCGGCAAGGCGGTGAAGTTGGGCAGCACAATTTGAATGCCCGTGTTGCCGTTGCGCTTGGCCCGGTGAAACTCATCCATGCAAAACTGCCAGATCGCCAGCGACTGCAGCACCGTGCTTTTTCCACTGTTGTTGCGCCCGACCAGCAAATCAAAATGGGTGAACTTATAAACTTGCTCCCCAACACTTTTAAAGTGGCGCAGGGTCAGCTGGGTAATCATCGAATCAGTCCTTTTTGAAGAGCGCGCTGGCCATCAAAAAAGCCCCGCTGCAGGTTGTCTGCATTGTGCCCGCCGCACAGCACTTAACGAGCGGCGCATCTAAGCCGCTTAAACCAGCGCCTGCTCCAGCGCGTCGATAAAGAGCGCCGCCACGTCGCAGCCGGTCTGGTCAAAAATCTCCTGAAAGCAGGTCGGGCTGGTGACGTTGATTTCCGTCACGCAGTCGCCAATCACATCGACACCGGCCAGCAGCAGGCCGCGTGCGGCCAGAATCGGCCCCAGCGCCTCGCCGATTTCACGGTCCCGCGACGACAGCGGCCGGGCCACGCCAAAGCCGCCCGCCGCCAGATAGACGCGCACCTCGCTGCCCTGCGGAATGCGCGCCAGGCAAAACGGCACCGGCTTGCCGCCAATGACCAGCACGCGCTTGTCGCCGTCCACAATTTCGGGCAGGAACTTTTGCACCATCACGCTCTGCGCGCCTTCGCGGTTCAGCGTTTCGATGATGGAACCCAGGTTCATGCCGTCCGGCCCGACGCGGAAAATGCCCATGCCGCCCATGCCGTCGAGCGGCTTCAAGATGATGTCTTGGTGTTCGGCGTGAAAGCGCCGGATGTCGTCGGCGCTGCGCGTGACCAGCGTCGGGCCGATGAACTGCGGAAACTCCAGAATGGCGAGCTTTTCCGGGTGGTCGCGCAGCGCACGCGGCTTGTTGAACACCCTGGCGCCCTCGCGCTCGGCCTGCTCCAGCAGGTGCGTGGCGTAGAAATACTCGCTGTCAAACGGCGGGTCTTTGCGCATCAGCACGGCGTCAAAATCTTTGAGCGCGGCGCGGCGGGTGCCGGTTTCTTCAAACCAGTCGGTCGCGTCGCCGGTGAGCGTGATGTCGCGCAGCTGGGCCGTGACCGGCGCGCCGCGCTGCCACATGATGTCCTGCGGCTCGCAGGCGCTGACGCGGTGGCCGCGCCGCTGGGCTTCCCGCATCATGGCGAACGTGGTGTCTTTATAAGTCTTGAAAGATTCAAGCGGGTCGGCGGCGAAAAGGATGTTCATGGGAAATTTGAGGACGGGGTGAAATGAAAGCCGGGGTTGTTTTTTCAGCTTGCTTTTTAAATACTTAAAAGAAGCTCTATGGTTTCTTGTATTTGCTCCTGCAGTACATCGCAATTCTGCTCCTTCTTGATAATTTCCTTGATTTTATCAATCACCTCGATATTCAACAGGATTCTGCTTATATTTGAGGGGCTTGACGCAATGACCTGTTCGGAAAGAATTTCCAGCGATTCGCTTTGCGTCATGCCAAGCCGGGAAATCATTGCCAGATTTTTAATTCCGCCATCCAGATTATTCAATAGATCAACACTGAAAATCTGCTCGCTTTCAACGATATCCTTGGTTTTTACCTTGAACAAGATAAATTCGCACAAATTTGTCAGCAAGACAAACTTTATGCCTGAGTAGGCGGCATAAGAACAAGCTTGAAAAATATGCCCATCCTTCAAGGGTAATCCTGCTCTTTTGGCTTCTACAATCAGAACATCCCGGTCATTAACCGCCAAAACATAATCGGCCCTGCGTCCCTGTATCTTCACCTCAACCTTCACTTCTTCCATCTTGTAGCCAAGAATCTCCATAAACAGTTTATCCAGCAGAAGCCGTGTGCTGCTCTCATTGCTGTTTTGATCGACAGCATTTTTTATTTTCGGAAGTATTTCGTTGACATATTTTTTAATATGTATTTCATTCTCCGTCACAGCCTGATTGGCAAATCTTTCAGAACTATTCGTTTCTGAAAAAGCTTCTTCCACATTCGGCATAGAAGCTATATTGATTCCATAGCTCAGCGCCAAAGCTTCCAGGCCAGATTCAAACCCATTGCCAAGCCCCCTGAATTTCCAGCCTGACTGGTGCAGATACAGCTCGCCCAATGCAATCGAAGTTTCCCGCTCAGCCTGAACCGGCTTGAAAATAATGGTTTTTTCGTCAAAAGCGTCCGGCTCAAATATGCGGATGCACATATCCTTGACGTTGCCAAAATTCTGCGCTCTTTCAGCCGCCTTGTCGATAGAAGCCACAAAGACAATTTTCTTCACACGCGGCGGAATTTTATCCAGCTTGATGGAAAATATTTGAATATCGTTTCCATTTCCCGGATCGGTGTTCAACAAGATGCTTTTTGCGCCATCCTCCCTCTGGTTGTAGAACACAAAATCGCCATCATCGCCGACTTTGTTTGAGGAATCCAGAAGAAAAGCGCAGATATCTATTTCAATTCCTTTATTTCCAGCCACGCTCCAGCTAATTCCAGAAAATATATTATTTCCTGAAATTTCAGCCTGAAGCAAAGAAGTATTTTCACCCTGAGTTATCGTTTTCATATTTTTTTGATAAAAGTTAATTGCAAATACTCATAAACGCGAATACGCAGGTTCCCCGCAGACCCTCTTGCCTTGAGCCGAACAAACTACGGAAAGCACACGTTCACGTAAGTTACCATTGTTAACCAGCTTTCAGCAAGTTGCCTCATGACATGTGAATGCACGCTTTGAAGCCGAAGCCGGTGCGAAAAATTCGCTCATTTTCCCAACCTTTTCCGCCCGCCCGCCTATGGAACTCAGCGCCGAATCCGTCCTTGCCCTTGCGCCCGATGCCGCCTCGGCCAAAGCTGCCAACGGGCTGCTCAAACCGGGCGGCTGGCCCACGCTGGGGGCCGATGCCGCCGCCGTCTGGGGCGAGTGCCAAGGCAGCGGCAGTAAGCCTTATCAGACGCAGGTCGATTTGTCCGGGCCGACATTCAAATGCTCCTGCCCGAGCCGCAAGTTTCCCTGCAAGCACGGGCTGGCTTTGTTGCTATTGCGCGCCAAAGACGCTAGCCTGTTCACCGCCAGCGCGCCGCCCGCGTGGGTCGCCGACTGGCTCAGCGCCCGCACCGAGCGCGTGCAGAAAAAAGAAGAAAAGCAGCGCGAAAAGGCCACCAGCCCCGCCGCCGAACCCAGCGCCGCCGCCCTGAAAAGCGCGCAGCAGCGCTGGGCCAAAATGGCCACCGGCGCGGCGGAGTTGCAGCCGTGGCTGCTCGATCAACTGGCGCGTGGGCTGGGCAGCCTCGGGCCGCAAAGCCGCGCCGCGTGGGAAACGATGGCCGCCCGGCTGGTTGATGCCAAAGCGCCCGGCCTGGGCCAGCGCCTGCTCAACGCCGCCGCCGGTTTGCTGCAAGGCGCCGACTGGCCGGAAAAAACCCTGCGCCAGCTCGGCCTGCTGCAGCTGGCCTGCGAAGCCGTGGCGCGGCGCGACGCGCTGGGCGAAGCAGCGCAAACCGATCTGCGAATCATGCTCGGCTGGCCGCTGGACAAAGAAGCGGTTCTGGCGCAATCACCCGGCGTGCTGGATCACTGGCAGATCATCGGCGTGGTTCAGGAAGAGCGCGACAACAACGTGCAAGAGCGCCGCGTCTGGCTGCAAGGCCAGCAAACCGGGCGGCGTGCGCTGCTGCTGGAACACGCTTTCGCGGGCCGGGGGTTTGAGCAAAGCTGGCTGCCGCTGTCCAGCCACGCGGCGACGCTGGCGTTTTACCCGAGCGCTGCGCCGCTGCGGGCTATCGTCGTTAGCAGCGCTGTTGCTGATTCGGCCAGCGCCGCGCCCTCTGCTGCATCCACTGCATCCGCCACGTCCCCCGCCGCCGCGCCCGCCGACTCCAGCCCCGCGCAGGAATGGCGCGCCCTCGCCCAGCGCGTCGCCGACAACCCGTGGATTCCGCTGCACCCGCTGCGCTGCCACCGCGCCACGCCCTGCCGCGAGGCCGACGGTTTCAGTCTGCACTGGGGCTGCCAGTCGCTGCGGCTGACCTTGAGCGACGCCGAAGGCTGGGCGCTACTGGCCTTGAGCGGCGGCCAACCGTTGTCGCTGATGGGCGAGTGGAACGGCAAAACCCTGCGCCCGCTGTCGGCCAGCGGCGCCGATGGCGTCTGGAACTGGAGTCTGTTATGAACGAATCAAGCGCCAGCCCTTGGCAGACTCTGCTGCCCGCCGCAATGGTCGGCACCGACAAAATGGCTTTTTCCAGCCCCGCCCTGAGCGGCCCGGTCGGCGTGCTGCTGGCGCAGATTCAGGCGCAGGCGACGCAACCGGCACTGGCGCTGCTGCAAACCGCAGGCGTGCTGGCCGTGTGCGAACGCGCCGCCCGGCAAGGCACGGCCCGCGCCGCATCCACCCCGAATGTCGTCCCAGGCACCGCCGCAGCGCCCGCCCCAGATGCCGCCGCGCCGGGAACTACGCCAGCCGCAAACACCGCCGCGCCCGGAAGCATGCCCGCCACAAGTGCCACCGCGCCAAAAAACGCGCTCGCCGCAAATATCGCCGCCCCCGAAACCGCCCCCGCGCTGACCTCCAAAAGCCTGCAAATCAGCCTGCGCTGGGCGCTGACCGACGCGCCGCT
>CAIYKK010000086.1 GCA_903926695.1 uncultured Burkholderiales bacterium | reverse complement strand
CAGCGGTCGGCCATTGCTGGCGCTGGCGCTTTGCTGGGGCGGCGCGGGCGGGAATTGGATGAACGCCAGCAGCGCGATGGCCAACAGCGCGACCCCGGCCAGCGCCAGATAAGCGCCCGCGAACGGCGCGGCAGTCAAACTGCGCGTGGCCGCCGCCAGATTCGGCCCGGCCACCGCGCCAATCAGGCCGCCCGCCAGCACCAGCGAGACGGCTTTTTCGCGGAAAGCAGGCGCGGCCAGTTCGGCGGCGGCAAAGCGGTAAAGCTGGGCGTTGGCGTTGTAATAGCCCGCCACCAGCGTGGCCGTGGTGAGAAGCCAGAAATTGCGGCTGTAGGCGGCGTAGCAGCACAGCAGCGCCGACGCCGCCGCCACCGCCAGCCCAAGCTGGAACGATGCCTTGCGGCCAAAGCGGCGCTGGGTCGCGGCCACCAGCCCCGTCGAAAGCGCCCCGCCCACGACATAAGCCATGACGGGCAGCGTCGCCATCCAGCCCAGCGGTGCCAGACTCAAGCCGACGAGGCCGTTGATGGCGATAAAGGTGACGTTGTTGGTCAGGAACAAGCCCTGGCAGATGGCCAGCAGCCAGAGGTTGCGGTTCATGGTTTACAGCAGCGTCAGCAACGCCAGACAGGACAGCGGCGCCGTTTCAGCGCGGAGCACACGCGGCCCCAGCGTGACGGGCGCAAATCCGCAGGCGAGGGCGGCGGCTTCTTCGGCGGGACTCAAGCCGCCTTCGGGGCCGTTTAAAAAGGTGAACGAAGCCGATGCGCTGCTGGCGACGATCTCGGCCAGCGGGCGGCTGCCGGGCTGCAGCGACAGCAGCAGGCGCGTGCTGGCAGCCGGGGGCTGTTTCAGCCAGTCCGCCAGCGTCATCGCGTCGTGGATCAGCGGCACGCGGTTGCGCCCGCACTGCTCGCAGGCGGCGGAAGCGCTAGCGCGCCAGTGCGCGAGTTTTTTGTCGGCGCGCTCGCCTTTGAGGCGCAACACGCTGCGCTCGGTCATCACCGGCTGAATGCTGGCCGCGCCCAGTTCGGTGGCTTTTTCGATCAGCCAGTCCATGCGGTCGTTGGCGGGCATTCCGACCACCAGATGAATGGCGCGGGCCGCCTCGCGGGCGGTTGCCAGGTAAGCGCCAATGGTCACGTCCACGTCGCTGCGGCCCATGCGCGCCACTGTCGCTTCAAATTCGCCTTCGGTGCTGCCCTGGCCGTCGCCCCGGCCGTTGAACAGCGTGATGTGCCCGCCCGGCTGCAGGCGCAGCACCTGCACATGGCGGGCGGCCTGATCCGGCAGCGTGACGGTCTGGCCGGGAACCAGCGCGATGTCGGCATAAAAACGGGCGCTCATGAGCAGGCTTTCAAAATGTGTAGCCGATGCGGGTTTCGTTGCCTTCGATCTCGTCGAGCAGCACCATCAGCGGGCCGAGCGGGCGATATCGGGCGCAGGTGGCGCGGGCGTATTTCATGAAGCGCGGGGCGTCGGCCAGATATTTGGGCTTGCCGTCGCGCAGCGTCAGGCGGGCAAAAATGCCCAGCACTTTCAAATGGCGCTGCAGGCCCATCCATTCAACCGCGTGATAAAACTCGCCGAAATCGTCGCCGACCGGCAGACCGGCCTTGCGCGCTTTTTGCCAGTAGCGCACGGTGATGTCGAGCACGACTTCCTCGTCCCAGCTTAAAAAAGCGTCGCGCATCAGGCTGGCGATGTCGTAGGTGATCGGGCCGTAAACCGCGTCCTGAAAGTCCAGAATGCCCAGTTCGCCGTTTTGATCGACCATCAAATTGCGCGGCATGAAGTCACGATGCACGAACACGCGGGCGCCGTCCAGCGCATTCAAATTGCTCGCCTTGATCTGCACAAACAGCGGCGCCAGCTTGGTGATGGCCTCGGCGTCCGGCGCAAAGCCCCGGTGCGCGCCGACATACCACTCGGGAAACAATGCCAGTTCACGCGACAGCAGCGCGTCGTCGTAAGGCGGCAGCACGCCGGGTTTGGAGGAAAGTTGCCAGCGCACCAGCAGGTCGGCTGCGTCCATGTACAGCTCAAATTGCGCTTTGGTCGGTGCGGACAGGTTTTCAATCGCGGCGGGCGGGGCGATCACGTCGAGCATGGTTTGCGCGCCCAAATCGCTCAACAGCATGAAGCCCAGCGGCGCGTCCCAGGCCAGCACCTGCGGCGCTTTCAGGCCCGCATCCTGCATCAGCGCGGCGATTTTGACGAACGGCGCGCAGTCCTCCAGCGCGGGCGGCGCGTCCATGATGATGAAACTCTGGCCTGCGCCCGCGTCCACCCGAAAGTAGCGCCGAAAACTGGCGTCAGCCGAGGCCAGTCGCACGGTATCGGGTTGCAGGGCGTGTTGCGGAGCCACGGCGGCCAGCCACTGCGCAAAAGCGCTGGCGCGGGCCGGATCGGTCCAGACGGGAGGGGAGGCGGTCATAAAGATGGGGCGCTTGAAGTCGGCGCGGCTGTTGGCCGCCGACGGGTTGGATGGTCATGGATAATCAAGCCTGATTTTACAGACGGGTTAATTCACTCCTAATCACGATGCATTACGCATCCCACACCTCCTTCCTTCTTTCCCCGGTGGCTGATGCAGTCTCCCGGCTGGCGCTGTGCGCCATGCTGGGTTTGGCGGCAGCCGGGCCTGCCGACGCCCAGGCGCCCGCCGATGCGACTGCGCCGGGCGCGACGGGGCCAGCGCCCGAGCCGTCGGCGCCGCTGCAGCTCAAAAGCTCGCCCATGCTGTCCGAAGAGACGCCCAAGGCCGCCGAGCGCGGGCCGACCTTTGTCAGCGGCGAGCGCGTCTCGGGCCGCCCGGATCTGGAAACCGTGGTCGAGGGCCACGCCGAACTGCGCCGGGGCGCGACCGTCATGCGCGCCGACCGCATCGAATACTTCCAGCCCGAAGACCTGCTTACCAGCCGGGGCAACGTGCGTATCAACCACAACGGTAACCGCTTTGAAGGCCCGGAACTGGCGCTCAGGCTGGACCGTTTTGAAGGCTTTTTCACCGCCCCGCGTTATTGGTTTTTAAGCAACGGCGGCAACGGCCAGGCCGAGCGGGTGGATTTCCTCGACGACAAACACCTGACAGCGCACGGCGCCCGCTACACCACCTGCCAGCGCGATAACGAAGAGAGCTGGAAACCGGCCTGGGTGCTGACCGCCACCCGCGTGGAATTTGACATGGAGCAGGAAACCGGCCTGGCCACCGGCGCGCTGGTGCGCTTCAAGGGCGTGCCGATTCTGGGCTTTCCGAAAGTCAGCTTTCCGCTGAGTGACAAGCGCAAGTCCGGCCTGCTGCCGCCGACTTTCGGCATCGATTCGGCCAACGGCTTTGAAGTGCGCCAGCCGTATTATTTTGACATTGCGCCCAACCGCGATGCGACCTTTTCGCCCGCCATCATGAGCCGGCGCGGCACCGATCTGGCCGGCGAGTTTCGCTATCTGGAGCCGACTTACAAAGGCCAGTTGCGCGCCAACTTCCTGCCCGGCGACCTGCTGCGCGAGCGTGACCGCTGGTCCTACGGCCTGCAGCACACCGGCACCATCGACACTGGCCTGTCGTCCATCGGCAGCCTGAACCTGAATCTGAATCTGAACCGCGTCAGCGACAACGACTACTGGCGCGATTTTCCAGTGACCAGCAGCGTGCTGACCCAGCGCCTGATCAACCAGGACGCTACGCTGTCGTGGAACCGGGGTTATTTTTCGTCAGCGGTGCGGGTGCTCAAGTGGCAGACGCTGCAGGATGTGGCCTCGCCCATCATTCCGCCTTACGACCGCCTGCCGCAAATCACCGCCGCCTACACCCGCGTCGATGCGCCGCTGGCCGGTCTGGGCAAAGGCTTTGACTGGTCCGTCAGCACCGACTACACGCGTTTTTCAGCCGACGAAAGCCTGACCAAGCAGAGCAACGCCAACCGCGCCGTGGCCTTGATGCAGGTCAGCCGCCCGTGGCTCTCGCCCAGTGGATTTTTCACGCCCAAGCTGCAGCTGCACGCCACCAGCTACCAGTTCGACATGCCGCTGGCCAATGGCGCGACCACCGCTTCGCGTGTCGTGCCGACCTTCAGCCTGGACACCGGCCTGCAGTTCGAGCGCGCCGCGAGCTTTTTTGGCCGCAGCTTTACCCAGACGCTGGAGCCGCGTGCGTTTTATGTGCGCACGCCCTACCGTGACCAGAGCCTGCTGCCCAACTACGACTCGGGCGTGAACAGCTTTAACTTTGCCACCGTGTTCACCGAAAACGCCTTTGTCGGCAACGACCGGATTTCGGACGCCAACCTGCTCACGCTGGGCGTGACCTCGCGCCTGCTGGATCCGGCCACTGGTGCCGAGGCGGCGCGTTTTGGCGTGGCCCAGCGCCTGCGCTTTGACGACCAGCGCGTTGCGCTGCCCGGCGCGCTGCCCGTGACCGACCGGGTCAGCGACCTGCTGGCGGGCGCGTCGGTCAACTGGGTGCCGCAGTGGTCATTTGACGGCACGGTGCAGTACAACCCCAAGCTCCACCAGTCCGAGCTGGCCTCGGTCGGCGTGCGCTACAACCCCGGCAGCTACCGCACCGTCAGCGCGGCTTTTCGGCGCCAGCGCGGCATCAGCGAGCAGCTCGATGTGGGCTGGCAGTGGCCCATCAACGACCTGTGGGGCGACAAGGGCCGCGACCTGGGCGCCGGTCAGGGCCAGGGCGGCGGGCGCTATTACAGCGTGGGCCGCCTGAACTACAGCACGCTGGACAAAAAGCTGGTCGATGCCGTCCTCGGCGTCGAATACGACGGCTGCTGCTGGATCAGCCGCGTTGTGCTGCAGCGCTCGCAAAGCAGCTTGTCGGCTGCCGCCACCAAGCTTTTGTTCCAGCTTGAACTTGTGGGTTTTTCCCGGATAGGCTCCAGCCCGCTGGAAACCCTCAAGACCAATGTGCCACGCTACCAGTACCTGCGTGAGAAAATCAGCCCCCCCAGCCGCTTCACCACTTATGACTAAACACCGTTTTTCCGCCGGATTCGCTCCGGCCCGGCCACTGGCTGCTGCGCTGGCGCTTTTGCTGGCACTGCCCATGACCGGCGCGCAGGCGCAAGGCCTCCAGCCCTCGGGCGCGGCGCGTCTGCCCGAAGCGCCGCTGGCCGCGTCAGCGCTGCCGGTTGGCGCGGCGCCCCAGCGGCAGGCCGATTTCATCGTCGCGGTGGTGAACTCCGAGCCCATCACCAACAACGAGGTGCGCGCCCGCCTGATCCGCACCGAGGTGCAGCTGAAAAAGCAGGGCATGGCCGTGCCCTCGCGCCGCGATCTGGCGGCCCAGCTGCTCGAACGCATGATTCTGGACAAGATCCAGCTGCAGACGGCGCGCACATCGGGCCTGAAAGTTGAAGAAAGCGCCGTCGAGGCGTCGGTGCAGTCCGTGGCCCGCCAGAACCAGATCACAGTCGAGGAAATGCGCAAGCGCCTGAAGGCCGATGGCATCGACTACACCCAGTTCCGCGCCGAGTTGCGCGATGAGCTGCTGGTCACGCGGCTGCGCCAGCGCGAAGTCGAGTCGCAAGTCAGCGTCAGCGAGCAGGAAATTGACCAGTTTCTGAGCGATCAGCAGGCCAAAAGCGGCTCCGGTGCCGCCCCCGTGGCGCTCAATCTGGGCGAAATCCTGGTGGCGGTGCCTGAAAACGCCACGCCCGAGCAGGAGGCCGCCCTGCAGGTCAAGGCCCGGCAGGTGCTGGAGCGCGTCCGCGCAGGCGACGATTTTGCCGCGCTGGCGGCAGAGTTTTCCGCCTCGGCCTCACGCGGCAATGGTGGCCAGATGGGCCTGCGCTCGGTCGAGCGCTACCCGCTGCTCTTTGTCGAGGCAACCCAGGCGCTGCGCGTGGGCCAGGTCACCGGGCCGGTGCGCAGTGGTGCCGGTTTTCATATTCTCAAGCTGCT
>CAIYKK010000085.1 GCA_903926695.1 uncultured Burkholderiales bacterium | reverse complement strand
CAAAAAGCCTGCTTTATGCAGGCTTTTTGCTTTTCCTGCGAAAAAAAGCGCACTTCACGCCCGCCGGTACAGGTAAACATGTGCAGGACCACGATCACAGAGGAAACGGGATTAGCCGGGAAAAAGTGGGAATCAACGGGAAAACACAATGAAAACAGGGGTTTACAGCCGTTTTCCGGCCCTTGAGCGGTGCATGTACCGGACCACGGTAATTACCGCCACACAGGCCGATTCCGGGGCAGGGTCGCGCCAGATGGCCGCCAAACCAGCACGCCCTTAAATCTCCATTTAAGCCCCTTGAAACAGCACTTTCAGAGGAGAGCCGAGTTACGGTCTCTATCGCGGCATGGGCGGCACAGGTTGCATGCCAGCCAGGAAAATTCGCGCCAACATGTCCGTTTGGGACATGTTGCGTACAGGCATAAAAAGATTTTTAAGATGTCCCTTTTTTCTTCAAAAACTTCTGCTTTGAGTCTGTGGATAACTTTTCCTCCGGGTCCGAAAAAAGCGATGGTTGAGCACGCTTGCGCACCACATCCAGACAGCGCCGGTAGATTTGGTACACCCGCACAAAGGACAAGCCAAACTCCTTGCCCAGCTCATGCGCGTTGCCGCGCTCCATCCGCTGATAAATCTGCTGATCGCGCTTGCTCTGCCAAACCTGCTCATCGACTGCGATGTACACACTCTGGCCGCCCCAGCGTTTGCTCAGAAAGTCGGCCAGATCATTGCCGATGTCGCAAGCCTTTTCCGCGTCGATGCCATGCACCTCAATCATGCGCAGGGCCGTCTGCTCGGCTACATCACCCATCAGCTCATGGCGGCGGATCAACGCGCTCGTTGGACTCTTCGTACTCATTGCGTCTGTGCCCCTTCCCTTTTCTGCTGATAGGTTAACGCCTGCGAAATGCGTCCCAGATCGGGCAGGCTGCACCACTCAAAAAACTGCGGCGCATCCTCCTGGAGCATCTGCTTGACAATGCCATCGGCGTACTCATCGGGCAGGCGGCCCAGGCTGATCAGCTGGGCGCGGATGCGGCGCACCAGCGCCAGCGCGTCCGCCGAAGGCGTAGGCCTGACGGGCCGCTTGGCACTGGCCCCGGTGCTGGCGCTGGCGCTGGCCCCGGCCTTGGGCTTGAAGCCGCGTGTCTTGAAGTAGTCCAGCACCCGCTGCCGCCCGGCGTGGTCGAGGTCTTTGGCGCTGTCGGCGCCGCCCCGGCCCGACAGGATGGCGCGGTACTCGTCATCGGACAGGCCGAGCTGCTTTTTGGCGATGTGGATTTTGACCAGGTCGCTGTTTCGGTGATTGCGGGCGAGCTTGCTCATGGTTGAACCAGTGAAGTGAAAAGGCCGAGCTGGCGCGAAGCATCTTTGTGCTGCACAAAGTGCTCGGGGCAGTAGTGTTTGTTTTTGCCCACCGGCTGGGCATGGGCGTCGCATAGGGCGCGGTCACAGGTGCGGCCCTTGACCGTGGGCCAGTCGCACAGAAAGCCGCTGATGGCCATACATGGGCCTTGCCCGGACAGCGCCAGGCCGACAGCGGCCACGCAGGCCGGTGGCAGCTTTGAGCCGCGCATATGCACCGGCTGGCCGTTAATTTTGTAAAACGGCATCGGGCAAGCCCACAGCGGCGGCGGTGGCCAGATCAGTTGAAGCGAGGGGGAAGTCCCGGCCATCCATCGCGTGGTGGCCGCCGGGTTTAAAGAATTGAAGCGTCTTGAGGTCCATGAACCGCACTGTCGCGCGGATGGCTCAAGAGCACTAAGAAAAACGTTTTAAGAATTGCACTCCAGGTCGAGCGTGCCCTGGCGCGTGGCGCGGTCGTTCTGCAGCATGGAGCCAAGTATCTGGCGGATGCGCGTCGGGCTGAGGCGGTAGAGCCTGGCCAGCTCATCGTAGCTTTTGCCCGCCAGGAACTGCGCATACATTTCGCGGTCCCGCACGGTGGCGCGGTAGCTGATGGCTTTATGAAAATAAAAAGTGTTGCCGCCCTCCTCGACGCTCAGTCGTTCGGTCTGGCGCAATGCCAAAAGGGCCAACTGGCCCTTTCGTTCTTTTGTCGGCGCAGGATTTTCGTCCTCGACAGCTTGCACATAAAGCCACTCGGCAATGGTGCGCAGCCCGACGGGGTAATCCGGGTCCAACAGGCAGTGCAGTTCGGCCAAGTCTTCGGCCCGGATGACGGCAGTGGGTTGGTTTTTGGGGGGTGTCATGGCTTGTCGGTTTTTTGGGGATTTCAGGGGATTTGGCGCGGGCTTTGCCCGGCCAGTGCCGCCAGGCATTGCACCTGGCGGGTTTTTTGCGTCTTTACACCGGGTGTAAAGGTGTCAATTTCGGGATGCCAGAGGGCGTCTCCCACTCTTCAAGCCACGCCTTCTCTTCATCCTCCAGCACCTTCAGCTCCAGCTCCTGCTGCGTTGGCGGTGCCAGCTCAATGCTCTTGTTATTGGCGATCAGGTGGCGCTTGAGCGGGCCGAAGGACGGCCAGTACAGGTCGTAGAAAGTAAAGGTCTTGTCCAGGCCAAGCTCTTTTCCAAACCTTTTGGCCTCGGCTTTCGACAGGCCTTTGAGGATGGCTTTTTGCTTCGCCGGGCTGTACATGTGCCTTGTCACCGGGCGGCAAAAGCGCTTGGCCTCGTCGGCCTCGCCCTTGCACCACTCGCCCTTGCACATGCCATCGACGTAAACCATGATGACAAACTTCAGGGCTTTGATCTGGTTGACCTGGAGCGCCAGCGCGTAGCCGTCCACTGTGAGCCTGACCGTGCCATAAGGGTGGCTCAGCTTGTTCTGAACCTTGATCCAGTCGTCCTTGGTCATACGGCCTCAACGTCCAGCGAAAAAGGCGTAATCGCGAAGTCTTCCACGCCTGTGACAACGGTGATGCCCGCAATGCCGCGCACGGCGTCGGCTTCGTTGAGCAT
>CAIYKK010000084.1 GCA_903926695.1 uncultured Burkholderiales bacterium | reverse complement strand
TTTTTGAACCTGCTGCCGGTGATGGCGGTGGTGACCAACATCGACGCCGACCACATGGAAACCTACGGCCACAACTTCGGTACGCTGAAAAAAGCCTTTATCGACTTTTTGCACCGCATGCCGTTTTACGGCACGGCGATTTTGTGTACCGACGACCCGGTGATCCGCGACATCGTGCCCGAGGTGTCCTGTCCCATCACCAGCTACGGCTTCAATGAAGATGCGCAGGTGCGCGCTGTCAACGTGCGCGCTGTCGGGGCGCAAATGCACTTCACCGCCCAGCGGCGCAACGGCGTGCAACTGCCCGATCTGGACGTGGTGCTCAATCTGGCGGGCGAACACAACGTGCTCAATGCGCTGTCGGCCATTGCCATCGCCGTCGAACTCAACGTGCCCGACGCCGCCGTGCAAAAAGCGCTGGCCGAGTTCCGGGGTGTGGGGCGGCGTTTCCAGAGCTACGGCGAGCTGCCTGCCACGGACGGCGGCCAGTTCACCGTGATCGAGGACTACGGCCACCATCCGGTTGAAATGGCCGCCACGCTGGCGGCGGCGCGTGGCGCTTTTCCGGGGCGGCGCATTGTGCTGGCGTTCCAGCCGCACCGCTACAGCCGCACCCGCGACTGCTTTGAAGATTTCGTCAAGGTCATCAGCAGCCACGCCGACGCGGTGTTACTGGCCGAAGTCTATGCCGCTGGCGAGGCGCCGATTGTGGCCGCCGACGGGCGCTCGCTGGCGCGTGCGCTGCGCGTGGCGGGCAAATTGGAGCCGGTATTTGTCGATGAGATTGACGCCATGCCCCAAGCCATCCTTGACGCCGCGCTAGATGGGGATATTGTTATGTGTATGGGCGCAGGTTCTATTGGACAGGTGCCCGCCAAGGTCGTTGCCCTGCGCCAGGCCCAGCTGCTGGCTCTACCGGAAGGAATTTGCTGATGAACAGCCCGAATCCCGTTGATTTTGGCAAGGTTGCCGTGCTCATGGGCGGCTTTTCGGCCGAGCGCGACATCTCTTTGATGTCCGGCCAGGGCGTGCTGCAGGCGCTGCGCGCCCAAGGCGTCGATGCCCACGCCTTCGATCCCGCCGAGCGCGGCCTGGATGAACTAAAAAGAGACGGTTTTACACGCTGTTTCATTGCGCTGCATGGTCGCTTTGGCGAGGACGGTACGGTGCAGGGCGCGCTCGAATTGTTGGGCATTCCCTACACCGGCTCGGGCGTGATGGCGTCGAGCATCGCCATCGACAAGGTGATGACCAAGCGCCTGCTGCTCGCCGAAGGCCTGCCGACGCCGCGCTACGCGCTGCTGCGCCGGGGCGTTTACACCCGCGCCGAGGTTGAAGCGATTCCCGACGCGCTGGGCCTGCCGCTGATCGTCAAGCCCGCCCGCGAAGGCTCTTCGCTGGGCCTGAGCAAAGTCACCGAGCGCGCCGGCATGACCGCCGCCATCGCGCTGGCCGCCAAGATGGACGCCGATATTTTGTGCGAGCAGTTCATCCAGGGCGACGAAGTGACCTGCCCAGTGCTGGGCACCGGCGAGCACGCTCACGCCCTGCCGGTGATCCGCATCGTCGCGCCCGAGGGCAATTACGACTACGAAAACAAATATTTCACCGACACCACGCAGTATCTCGTGCCCTGCGGCCTGCCCGAGGGGGAAGAAGCGGCGATTCAGGCGCTGGTGCTGCAGGCGTTTCGCACGCTCGGCTGCCGGGGCTGGGCGCGTGCCGACGTGATGATTGACCAGGCCACGCGCCAGCCCTACTTGCTGGAGATCAACACCTCGCCCGGCATGACCGGCCACTCGCTGGTGCCGATGTCGGCGCGTGCGACCGGAATGGCTTATGAAGCGTTGTGTCTTGAAGTGCTCAGAACCGCCCGGCTCGACCAGCCCCACCATTCACCCACCGTTATTTAAACCCCGCCATGCGACAGCCCCCGACTTTGCCGCCGGACATCCGACTCATGAACCACTTTTCAGTGCTTCTGGGGTGGGTGTTCGTCTGCATGGCGCTGGTGCTGTCAGTGGGCTGGCTGATGCGCCAGCCGATGTTTTTTCTCCAGCTGATCCGCATTCAGGGCGATGTGGCGCACAACAGCGCCGCCAGCCTGCGCGCCGTCGTGGCGCCCAAGCTGGAGGGCAACTTCCTCAAGGTGGACCTCAACGCCGCCCGCGCCGCTTTTGAAACCGTGCCCTGGGTGCGCCGCGCCGTGGTGCATCGTGAATTTCCCAACCGCCTCAAGGTGGTGCTTTATGAGCACCAGGTCGCGGCCCTGTGGGGCCCCGAGGGCGACCACCGGCTGCTCAACAGCCTGGGCGAGATTTTTGAAGCCAATCCGGGCGAGGTGGAAGCCGAGGAGCTGCCCCTGCTCAACGGCCCGCCGGGCAAGGCGCCGCTGGTGCTGCAGGCTTACCGCCAGCTCTCGGCACTGTTTGAGAGCATGGATGCCGGGCTGGAAGAGCTGCAGCTCACCGGCCAGGGCAGCTGGCGCGCCCAGCTCGACAGCGGCGCGGTCATTGAACTCGGGCACGGCTCGCTCGACGAGCTGGACAAGCGCACGCGCCGCTTTATCAGCACGGTCAACAAAGTCTCATCGCGCTTCGGGCGCGATCTGGAGTCCGCCGATTTGCGCTACCCCAACGGCTATGCGCTCAGGCTCAGAGGCGTGACGACTGGCGAAAACGCTGACAAAAACAAAGACGCGCCCCAAAGAAAAGGTAAAAGATAAATGGCCAAAGAATACAAAGACCTGGTTGTCGGGCTCGATATTGGAACGAGCAAGGTGATGGTGGTGGTCGCCGAGATACTGCCCGGCGGCGAACTCAAGCTCGCCGGTCTTGGGATTGCTGTGAGCAGCGGCCTCAAGCGCGGCGTGGTGGTCAACATCGACGCCACGGTGCAGAGCATCCAGCAGGCGCTGCGCGAGGCCGAGCTGATGGCCGACTGCAAGATTTCGCGCGTCTTCACCGGCATCACCGGCAGCCATATCCGGGGTTTTAACTCCAGCGGCATGGTGGCGGTCAAGGACAAAGAAGTCACCCAGGCCGATGTGACCCGCGTGATTGAAACGGCCAAGGCCATCAACATCTCGACCGACCAGCGCCTGCTTCTGGTTGAGCCGCAGGAGTTTGTGATCGACGGCCAGGACGTGCGCGAGCCCATCGGCATGAGCGGCCTGCGCCTCGAAGCCAAGGTGCATATCGTCACCGGCGCGCAAAGTGCGGCTGAAAATATCATCAAATGCGTGCGCCGCTGCGGCCTGGAAGTCGATCAGCTCATGCTCAACCCGCTGGCGTCCAGCCTGTCGGTGCTGACGCAGGACGAGCGCGAGCTGGGTGTGGCGATGGTCGATATCGGCGCGGGCACGACCGACGTGGCGATTTTTGCCGGCGGCGCGATTCGCCACACGGCGGTGATTCCGATTGCGGGCGACCTGATCACCAGCGACATTGCGATGGCCCTGCGCACGCCAACCAAGGACGCCGAAGACATCAAGGTCGAAAACGGCTGCGCCAAGCAGCTGCTGGCCGACCCCGACAGCCGTGTCGAAGTGCCCGGTTTGGGCGACCGGGGGCCGCGCATGCTCAGTAAACAGGCGCTCGCGGGCGTCGTCGAACCCCGGATTGAAGAGATTTTCATGATGGTCCAGCAGGTCATCCGCGATTCAGGCTACGAAGAGATGCTGTCTTCAGGCATTGTCCTGACCGGCGGCAGCGCGCTGATGCCCGGCATGGTCGAGCTGGGCGAGGACATTTTTTTGAAACCCGTGCGCCACGGCCTGCCGCGCTACTCCAGCTCCCTGTCCGACATGGTGGCGCAGGCGCGTGCCGCCACCGTCATGGGCCTGCTCGAAGAGGCCCGGCTGGCGCGCATGCGCGGCTACAAGGTGGCGCAAAAGGTCGGCAGCGTCCACAGCGCCTTTGGCCGGGTCAAAGACTGGCTGGTGGGGAATTTCTGATGACACCGCCACCACCGCCCGCCTGAGTGCGCATTTTTGAAGTAAAACCACCGGTTACGTTTTTTCGGAAAACCCCCGTTTATTGATTAGGAGGCTCCCCATGACAATAGAAATGATTGAAATCCAGGAATTTAACCAAGGCACGCAGATCAAGGTGATCGGCGTCGGCGGCGGCGGCGGCAACGCTGTCGGCCACATGATCCGCTGCGGCGTCCAGGGCGTGGAATTCATCTGCGCCAACACCGACGCCCAGGCGCTCAACCGTGGCACCGCGCACAAAACCATTCAGCTCGGCCTGAGCGGCTTGGGCGCGGGCAGCAAGCCCGACAAAGGCCGCGAAGCCGCCGAACTGGCGGTCGAAGAAATCCGCAGTGCCATCAACGGCACGCACATGCTGTTCATCACCGCTGGCATGGGCGGCGGCACGGGTACGGGCGCCGCGCCTGTGATTGCCCGCGTGGCCAAAGAAATGGGCATTTTGACCGTCGGCGTGGTCACCAAGCCGTTCGAGTTTGAAGGTGCGCGCCGCATGGCCAACGCCGACCAGGGCTTGGCCGAGCTGGAAACCAATGTCGATTCGCTGATCGTTGTGCTTAACGAAAAGCTGCTCGAAGTGCTGGGCGACGATGTGACGCAGGACGAAGCCTTCGCCCACGCCAACGACGTGCTGAAAAACGCCGTCGGCGGCATTGCCGAAATCATCAATGTGCCCGGCCACGTCAATGTGGACTTTGAAGACGTGCGCACCGTGATGGGCGAGCCGGGCCGCGCCATGATGGGCACGGCCAAATCCAAAGGGCCGGATCGCGCCCGCATCGCCGCCGAGCAGGCCGTGGCCTGCCCGAT
>CAIYKK010000083.1 GCA_903926695.1 uncultured Burkholderiales bacterium | reverse complement strand
GACCAGACCGTCACGCTGGCGCAGGTGTTCTGGATGAAAGAAGCGCAGGGCCAACCGGCACGGCTGTTTGTCGGCGCGACGCGGGCGCTGTCGATTGCGGCGGATTTTGCCAATTTCGGCACCGACATCACCGGCCTGCGCAAAAAACTGCGCAGCAGCGGCGCGGAATTGTTTGACGCTTTCCCGCCCTACGCAGGTTGGTTCCGGCGAAATTTGGTCATTACCAATGACCAGGCGCTGGAACTCTTTCACCAGACGGTGTCGATGAAATCGGTGGGCAATCTGACCGATTTTGTGCGCAGCCACATGCTGGAGCCTTTTGACGTGGCACCGCGCATTGCCGCGCTGATCGGCCATTTCGACGATTTGAACCGCGCCCACGAGGCCGTTTTGAAAGCCAAGCGCCAGGTGGCGCTGCTCACGCCGCTGGTCGCCGATGGCGAGCGCCACGCGCTGCTGGTGGCGCAAACCGAAGAATTACGTGCCTGCCGCGAGGCGCTGAAAAGTTATTTCGCCGGTCTGAAACTCGACTTGCTGGACAAGCGGATCACGCTGCTCGCCGAAGACTGGCAGCGCCAGAACCAGCAAGTTGAGCGTCTGGAAACCGAGCGCGCCGCCCAGCGCCTGCAGGAAAACGGCCTGCGCCGCAGCATGGCCGACAGCGGCGGCGACCGGCTGGAGCAGCTCGGCGCGGACATCAGCGCCCAGCACAAAGCCATCGAGCGGCGGCGCGAAAAGTCCGGGCGTTACAACGCACTGTGCCGCCAGCTGGGCCTGCTCAGCATGGGCTCGGCGGCGGATTTTCTGGCCCAGCGGCAAAGCCTGGCGGGCATGAAAACCACGCTTCAAGATCAAGAAGCGGCGCTGCAAAACGATCTGACCGAACAATCGGTGGTTTTTCATCAAGGCAAACAGGCGCGTGACGAACTGAACGACGAAATCAAAAGCCTGAAAGCGCGGCGCAGCAACATCCCCGCCACACAAATCGCCCTGCGCAGCGCGCTGTGCAAAGCCCTCAAGCTGCCGGAAAAAAGCCTGCCCTTCGCCGGTGAGCTGCTGCAGGTGCGCGAGGACGAGCGCGAATGGGAAGGCGCCGCCGAGCGGCTGCTGCACAATTTTGGCCTGTCGCTGCTGGTGCCGGACGCGCACTATGCCGCCGTCTGCGAGTGGGTCGATCAAACCGCGCTGCAGGCCCGGCTGGTGTATTTCCGCGTTCGCCCGGCCACGCGCGCCGAGACGCCCACGCTGCACCGCGATTCACTGGCGCGCAAGCTGACCATCAAGCCCGACTCGGTGTTTTACGACTGGCTGGAGCGCGAAATCGCCCACCGTTTTGATGTCGCCTGCTGCGCCACGCAGGAGCAGTTCCGCCGCGAAGTCAGCGCGATGACCAAAGCCGGGCACATCAAGTCACGCGGCGAGCGCCACGAAAAAGACGACCGCGTCGGACTCAATAACCGCAGCGGCTATGTGCTCGGCTGGAGCAATCTGGACAAAATCGCCGCGCTGCAAACCCAGGCGCGCGAACTGGAAACCCGGCTGGGGCAAATCGGCGGCGTCATCGCCAAGGTGATGGCCGAGCGCGACGCGCTGAAAGAGCGGCTGGACGCGCTGGCCAAGCTCAATGTGTATGACGATTTCGACGAGCTGGACTGGCAATCGCTGGCCGCGCAGGTCGCCCGGCTGGAAGCCGAAAGGCAAGCGCTGGAATCGGCCAGCGGCGCGCTGAAAGCACTGGGCGAACAGCTGGCCCAAACCCAGGCGACGCTGGCCAAAACCGAAACGCTGCTCAGGGAGCATCAAGACAAGCGCGCCAAAGCCGACCAGAAAAAAAG
>CAIYKK010000082.1 GCA_903926695.1 uncultured Burkholderiales bacterium | reverse complement strand
CTCTCGGCCACCAGCGGCGCAGGCATGGACGCGTGGCTGAACTGGCTGGAACACGCGCTGGCCCCGGATTTTCTGGCATCAACCGAGCCGCTTTCTCACATGAAGCACACCACTTTTTTACATGAACCCCCCGCATGAACCGCGCCGCTGATTCGGCGCAACTGCCACTCGCCCGCCCGCTGGCCGCCAGCCCGCAGCCCGCCCGCCCCGTGCTGGCGCTGGGCGCGTGGCTGAAAAACACCGCCTGCCTGTTAGAGGCCAACGGCTGGCAAAGCTCCGCCCTGCACGGCGACCTGCGCGACGCCGATGCCTGCCGCGCGCTGGAGGCTTCAGCGCGCGCACTCGCCGCCCGCGCCAGCCAGCCGCCAGCGGCCATCGCCCACGACCTGCACCCGGACTTTTTCAGCACCCGCCTCGCCTTGGCGCTGGCCGACGAATGGCAAATCCCCGCCATCGCCGTGCAGCATCACCACGCCCACATCGCCGCCGTGATGGCCGAACACGGCTTGCGTGAGCCGGTGATCGGCTTGGCGCTGGACGGCGTGGGGCTGGGCAGCGACGGCACGGCTTGGGGCGGCGAACTGCTGCGGGTCGCGCCCGGCGATTGGAAACGGCTGGGCCACCTGTGGCCGCTGGCGCTGCCCGGCGGCGACGCGGCGGCGCGCCAGCCGTGGCGCATGCTGGCCTCGGCGCTGCACGCCATGGGGCGCGGCGCTGAAATCGAGCCGCGCCTCGCGCCCGCCGTCGGCACCGGCCCGGCGCGCATGATGGCGCGCATGCTGGCCGCCAAGCTGAACTGCCCCAGCGGCACCAGCGCCGGACGCTGGTTCGACGCCGCCGCCGCCGCGCTCGGCCTGCACCTGCACGAACAAACCGAAGCCGAAGCGGCCATCGCGCTGGAGCAGCAGGCCGCCCGCTGGCTCAGCGCCAACCCGCCAGCGCCCGCGCCGGGGCCGAACGCGCCGGGCCAGCACCCGCCCGCCGTCGCCATTTCGACCGACACCAGCGCGCTCGACATCCGCCCCTTGATGGCAACCCTGCTGGCCTGGCCGCAGACGGCGGACAGCGTGGGCGCGGCAGCCGCCTGGTTTCACTTGACGCTGGCCCACGCGCTGGCCGACTGGGCCGCCCACGCCGCCCGCCGCGCCGGATGCGGCATCGTGTGTCTGGGCGGCGGCTGTTTTATGAATGCCATCTTGACGGGCGAAGTCACGCACCGGTTAAATGGCCACGGCTTGCGGGTTTTGCGGCCTGAAAATAACTCTTGCGGTGACGCGGGGCTGGCGCTGGGGCAGGCTTGGGTGGTGGGGCAGTAACTTAATGCTTGGGGCATCCCAGCAATTGAGCCGCACAATAAAGCTTGCTAGTTTTCGCTCATTAGCTTCAAATTTAATTATTCACTCAGAGAGGATATATTCATGAGTAAAAAATTTTGGGATTTAGCGGGAACCGTTGAGTCTGTAGAAACATCTGGTGGAGGCAAGGTTGCCCAAGACTACTTCGGCATGTATAGCAAGACCAACGCAGAGAATGCACCCGTTACCGCTCAGGCATCCGGGCGCCAGGCTCAAACTCTAGCCGATGAGACTGAACGAAAGCGGTTAAACATAGGAAAAATGTTTCACGGCTTTATTACGCGCCGCCGTGTTGGACCGGTATTTCTTTATATCGCAAACCACCCGATTTACGGCCCATGCGCATATGTTGATCAAAAAACGTCTCGCCCTCCCACGGAAATAGAAATTCTCGCCAATGGAGCCAAAGACAGATTAACCATTGAGACCAACTCGTTCTTTGATAACTTGCCGAACGAGCCAATGAATGAGAAAAGCATACAGCAATTATGCGATTCGTATGAAAATATGCACATTCGAATGATTCGCAATTAATAAATATGCCTACCACATATCATGAGTATAATGTCGCTGCGCGAAATAAATGCTTGTCGATGTAACAGTCAAGATTAAACCACTACCAAATTTAAAAAGGGACAATTATGGGGTTCTTCTCTGCGCTCAGGCTTAGCTCATTGTTTGACAAACGAATTAAGGCTCTGGGATACAACCCACGCAGCTTGCCGCCTGATTTGGCGGCTCAAATATGCAGCACAGCTGAGCGGTACTACTCTGGTGTAGCTGACAACTGTGGCTTACGTGGCGCACGCAAAGATGACCACATCGAGGCGTCGATAGAAGCTACGGCTGAGTTGGTTGTTCTTCTTACAGCAGGCCCAGATGGATTCAGAGGTTTCTTTCCTGCGGAGGAAATCATCTCTGGCCTAGTTGAAGACATGCTGAGGTATGGAGAACAAGGCACTTTTGATCTGCAAGTTCTCTACCACATCAACCAAGCTCGTCTCCTTGACGGAAACACAGTAAAGGCATTTTTGATAGAAAGAGACCGACAGCGTGAAGCGATGGGCCAGTGAAATTAGGGGGGCGAAGATGTAGCACACTATCCCTGAACCTGCCTTAACTGAATTTAATGTTCTGCGGCACCTTAACCCCCATGAACTTTCCCAGCACGACAGCCTAACCGTCAGGCAAGAACCGCCTGAAAATTCTGTTTTGACGAACAGTGATAGGAAAAATTTATGATTTATTTGATTGCACTTTTGCATGGCGTGCCGATTTTATTTATCGGCTTAGCATCAAATAGCAAGTCTCGGGCAATTTACACGGCTATTTTTATGGCTACTCTCGGGGTGATAACCGGAAATCCCGTTTACATGGTAATTGACCTTTTTGCTGTGGGATTGGCGTTATGGTTTTGTCTTGCAACTATCGATGAACCATCTCAGTCTGAAGCTCAAAAACCAGATTTCCTTAGGACGGGGAGCCTTGGTGACGACAAGGAACGGCCTGATTTAACTAAAGTTGACCACGCCGAGCGTCTGGCTAAGAAGCGCGCCGCTCGCCCACCTCGCGTCGCCATTGCCGTCACTGTCGCCCCTGCCAAGGCTAAGAACCCTAAAATGGAGATTTAGCTGTCGCTCCATCGCCAAACCAGACTTAATAACAACGCTATTCACTTAATTCGTTTGCATTGAGTATTTCAAAAGGGCTTGCACCTCAACAAAGCGTTGTTGCATAAATTAGTCGGAAAAGTTTTTGGATAGGTATAATTAGGGTCAGATTCCAATTAATTATTGTTTCAAAAAATGTTTTTTCCTGCTTGCTGCATTAGGCTGAAAAACTTGATAGGATGAGTTTCGCCCAATTTACGTTAGGTTCCTTCCCTATTTACGGAGACTCCATGGCAACACAAAAATCCAACCCCCTCCTGATGTCATTGGACATGCAGGTAGGTTTCGCACTCGCTGCCATGGCCGCAGCACTGTGCAAGCAGCCCGGCATCAACGGTCAGCAACTTCTACAGGACTTTCTCGAAGCCCTCGAAGGAATTGCCCAATCACCCGGCGAAGTCGGTGAAGTAGGGAAGACCGTTGCAGGCTTGATGTCGAGCACGCTGGCAGCCGAGCACAATAAGCCGCCACCGCTTCGCTAAAAGCTGCAAGATTTTCGGTATTGTTTACTATTGGGGCGGTGGTTTCCATGCCGCCCATCTTCGTCACCCCCTGGCTCTCAGGACAAGCCCTACCGGGGACAACCAAATCGAAACCTAACTTAACGTTGCACTGGATGCCTTCGGCCCCGGTGATTTAGGCGTTATTGGTACCAATACAAGATAATATTAGAACTCTATTTGAAAGAGATTTCCAAGAAGATGATCTCACAACACGACTTCGTTGCTAGAAAAAGCTCTGAGGGCAATTGGGGCAATTGGGGTCAGATTCCAATTAATTTATCCAGCTGCCCCCGAGCCAAGACATTAGACCAGCCGGAGAATTTCTTAATGATCACGAAAGAACAAGCGTCGGTTGAATGGGCCATGCTGATGTATGAACTTGACGATGCGCGAGAACACTTGGAAAGGTTGATGGATGAGATGAATACTGATCCTGAATACGACGAGGGGAACTTTCGCGTGGATCTGGGTCACATCTTCTCCCACCTCAATCGCGCTTGGCATCGCCGAAATCTTATTGGAGAGTTGAAGGGCGACGAATGGCATGAAGCCAGCAAATTCCCCACTGACTTAGACCCGACTTAGTCTATGCCCAACCATTCATTTGAGCCGGATCACCCGCGCTCAAGCCTTTCAATACCTTCCTCTTTCTGAAACTGAAAGTCCCCCATGTGCCTAGCCATTCCCGCCCGGCTCGTTGAGCTGCTGCCCGGCGAGCAAGCCATCGTTAACCTCGGCGGCATCCGCAAAATCATTTCAGTCGCGCTGATTGACGACGCGCAGGTCGATGATTACGTCATCGTCCACGTCGGCCACGCGATTGGGAAAATCGACCCCGAAGAAGCCGCCCGCACGCTGGCCCTGTTCGGCGAACTCGCCCAGTCGCAGGTCGCCCCCAAAGCCCGCGCATGAAATACATCGACGAATTCCGCGACGGCGGCATTGCCCGCAAGATTGCCGAGCGCCTCGCGCTGGAGGCGCAGCCGCAGCGCGCCTACAGCTTCATGGAGTTCTGCGGCGGCCACACGCACGCGATTTCGCGCTACGGCATCGCCGACCTGCTGCCGCCCAACGTGCGCATGGTTCACGGCCCCGGCTGCCCGGTGTGCGTGCTGCCCATTGGCCGCATCGACATGGCGATTGAACTGGCGCTCCAGCACGGCGCGATTGTCTGCAGCTACGGCGACACGCTGCGCGTGCCCGCGTCCGGCGGCCTGTCGCTGGTCAAGGCCAAGGCGCGCGGCGGCGACATCCGCATGGTTTATTCCGCCGCCGACGCGCTGGAAATCGCCCGCCAGAACCCCGAGCGCGAAGTCGTGTTTTTCGCCATCGGTTTTGAAACCACCACGCCGCCGACCGCGCTGGCCATCCGCGACGCGCACCGGGCGCAGTTGAAAAACTTCAGCGTGCTGTGCTGCCACGTCCTCACGCCTGCGGCCATCACGCACATTCGGGAGTCGCCCGAAGTGTGCCAATACGGCACCGTGCCGCTCGACGGTTTTGTCGGCCCGTCGCACGTCAGCATCGTGATCGTTTTTGAGCCTTATGTGCAGTTCGCCATCGACTACCAAAAGCCCGTGGTAAT
>CAIYKK010000081.1 GCA_903926695.1 uncultured Burkholderiales bacterium | reverse complement strand
GGACCCGACCAAGAGCGGCCGGTCGTGTTCGAAGCCCTGATGCAGTCATCCATCGCTGCGCGTTGTGCATTGGTGGGTTTCGGGCAAGCAACTTGGTTTGGGGTCAGGACTACTGCTGTGCAGCGATCACAGTCCCGGCAATTCGACATGTGCTGGTGACCGGCCCCCATAAACCGCACTACGCATCAACCGGCTGGTGCGGAAAAAGGAATGCTTGGAGCATGCCAACCGACCTACTCGATTGAGGTCGGCTAGACTACATCCGGGTGCTGCAAAAGGTTTGCGATGCAGCAGGTTCAAGCGAAGGTCGGGCCGCCTCGCGTTTTCTACACGCTTGAGAACCCAATGCCCAACATTTCCATCGAACATATTGCGGCTGCACTCTTTGCAGTCGCGATCATTCACACGTTCGCAGCCAAGCTGTTTGAGCGCCTGTCACACCACTCCCCCCGACACGCCGGGTTATTCCATTTGCTGGGCGAAGTCGAAGTTGTTTTTGGCTTTTGGGCTATCGTCCTCGTCTTTGTGATGGCCTTGGTAAGCGGCGGCAAAGAAGCGCTTGCCTACGCCGAGTCCCGCCAGTACACAGAGCCACTGTTCGTCTTTGTTGTGATGGTTATTGCAGCGTCCAAACCCGTGCTGCAGGCCGTCATGGCTGCGGTCAACACGATTGCCCGAATTTTGCCAGTCCGTCAATCGCTTGCCACGGCTTGGCTCGGATTGGCCGCCGTACCACTGTTTGGCTCGGCGATTACAGAACCCGCAGCAATGACCATTGCTGCGCTCATGCTGGCACCTCAAATTTTCAGACCCGAAGTGCCTGAGCGGGTGAAGTACCTTGCGCTGGGCGTGCTCTTCGTCAATGTGTCGATTGGCGGGACGTTGACCAATTTCGCAGCACCTCCGGTGCTGATGGTTGCATCGACATGGAACTGGACATCGGCATTCATGCTGGCAACTTTTGGCTGGAAGGCCGCCATTGCAGTGCTGGTCAACGCAACCGTGGCCGTGGTGGTACTCAGAAGCCATCTGCCCGATGTGGATGCGCCCGATGGCGGCACAACTCAGAGCCCGATGCCCAAGGCGCTGGTCGCCATACACCTTTGCTTCTTGGCGGCAGTGGTCGCACTCGCCCACTATCCCGTGGCTTTTCTCGGACTGTTCCTGATGTTTTTGGGAGTCGCTCAGGCCTATGAGCGCTTTCAAAGCCCGCTCATCGTCAAAGAGGCGCTACTCGTTGCTTTTTTCTTGGCAGGATTGGTTGTACTGGGCGGCATGCAGCAGTGGTGGCTGCAGCCTATAGTTTCCGGCATGCCCCCCAAGGTGCTTTTCTTTGGTGCCACTGCCCTTACAGCGTTGACTGACAACGCGGCGCTGACCTACCTTGGCTCGCTGATTGTGGGGATCTCCGACGAAGCCAAGTACAACTTGGTAGCGGGTGCAGTGGCCGGTGGTGGACTTACCGTCATCGCCAATGCGCCCAATCCCGCCGGTGTGGCACTGCTACGTAGAGGTTTCGCGGACGAGTCAATCGGCGCTGGGGAACTCTTTGTTGGTGCCTTGCTCCCCACAGCAGTTGCGATTGCCGCTTTTTCTTTCATGTAGGCAACGGTACCGGGATATTGCGACAGGTTTGAACCCCAAATGGATCACGCGGGATGGGGTCAAAAGTTACAATCAACACATGAAAAACAACGGCATCCGCTCCACAACTGTGTCGGCGACCTACGCTGGCAGTGGACTGCCGCGTGGTTACTTCTGTTCTGTCACTCCGCCGTGAACCCGGCCTACGTCTGACACTCTCGGGAATGGAATTTCCGCTTGAATAGCGGGAGTGCGTTTCCCCCGTTTTCCCCTGTTTTTTTCAAAGTCACTCGCTGTGGCTTTTGCCCTTTTCTATGCTTTCAAAATCCATTCGCCAGGACTGGCTTTCCAACATCCGCGGCGACCTGCTCGCCGGTCTGGTGGTGGCGCTGGCCCTTATCCCCGAGGCCATTGCCTTTTCCATCATTGCCGGGGTCGATCCCAAGGTGGGGCTGTATGCCTCGTTCAGCATTGCCGTACTGATTGCCTTTACAGGCGGGCGCCCGGGCATGATCTCGGCCGCCACCGGCGCCATGGCGCTGGTGATGGTGACGCTGGTGAAAGACCATGGCCTGCAGTACCTGTTTGCTGCCACGGTGCTGACCGGAGTGCTGCAAATCGCAGCTGGGTTGCTCAAGTTAGGCGCGCTGATGCGCTTTGTCTCGCGCTCGGTGATCACCGGCTTTGTCAATGCGCTGGCCATCCTCATCTTCCTGGCGCAGCTGCCGGAGCTCACCAACGTGAGTTGGGTGGTGTATGCCATGACGGCCGCGGGCCTGGGAATCATCTACGGCTTGCCCTACCTCACCAAAGCCATCCCCTCACCTCTGGTGACCATCGTGGTGCTGACGGCGGTGTCGATGCTGCTGAATCTGGACATCCGCACCGTGGGTGACATGGGCCAACTGCCCGACAGCCTGCCCATCTTCCTGTTGCCCGATGTGCCGCTGAATCTGCACACCTTGCAAATCATCCTGCCCTACGCGGCCACAATGGCCGTGGTGGGCTTGCTGGAGTCGATGATGACGGCAGCCATCGTGGATGAGCTCACCGACACCAGCAGCAACAAAAACCGCGAATGTATGGGCCAGGGCGCGGCCAACATCGCGACCGGCTTCATCGGCGGCATGGCGGGCTGCGCCATGATTGGCCAGTCCATGATCAACGTGAAGTCAGGTGGCCGGGGCCGCTTGTCGACCTTTGTGGCGGGCTTGTTTTTGCTGATCCTGATTGTGTTTTTGGGGCCCTGGGTCAAGCAAATACCCATGGC
>CAIYKK010000080.1 GCA_903926695.1 uncultured Burkholderiales bacterium | reverse complement strand
GCCAGCTACGCGCTACTCACGCACATGGTGGCGCAGCAGTGTGATCTGGATGTGGGCGACTTCATCTGGACCGGCGGCGACTGCCACATCTACAGCAACCACGCCGAGCAAGTCGCACTGCAACTGAGCCGCACGCCTTTTGCCTACCCAACGCTGAACATCAAGCGCAAACCGGCTTCGATTTTTGACTACCAGTTTGAGGATTTTGAATTTTTCGACTACCAGCACCACGCGGCCATCAAAGCCCCCGTGGCGGTTTAAGGAGCTGGCATTCATGCAATCTTTTGCACCCCGCGCCCTGCCGCGCATCAACATGATTTATGCCCGCGCCGCCAACGGCGTC
This sequence comes from uncultured Burkholderiales bacterium, assembly GCA_903926695.1. Lineage (GTDB taxonomy): Bacteria > Pseudomonadota > Gammaproteobacteria > Burkholderiales > Burkholderiaceae_C > Polaromonas. The sequence continues at coordinate 1,648 of CAIYKK010000080.1, read as the reverse complement.
ATCGGCTGCAACAACGCCATGCCCTGGCACCTGCCCGAAGACCTGGCGCATTTCAAACGCCTGACGCACGGCTGGCCCGTCATCATGGGACGCAAAACGTGGGATTCGCTGCCCGCCCGCTTTCGGCCCCTGCCGGGCCGGACCAACGTCGTCATCACCCGCCAGGCGGACTGGCAGCACGCCGGTGCGCTCGCTACGGCCAGCTTGTTTGATGCGCTGGCGCTGTGCAGCTTTGCCGAAGAAGTCTGGATCATCGGCGGCGCACAAATCTACGCCCAGGCCGAGCCGTTCGCCGAGCGCATCGAAGTGACCGAAATTGCCCAGGATTTTGAAGGCGATGCCTTCGCTCCACAGTTGGGGCCGCAGTGGGTCGAAACTGTGCGCCAGGACCATGTCGCCGCCAGCGGCCTGAAATTCAGTTTCATCACCTTCTATCAAAAGAATTGACATGCCAGGACAAGGATTTGACTCACCCGACTCCGGCAACTTCTGGGGCGGCGTCGTCACCTCAAAAATTGCGGTGGCGACCGTCATCATCGCCACCATCGCGGCGCTGTTTTCCTACGTGAGCGGCGCCACCCAGTCGAATGCGGGGCTGTACAAAAACAATGCGGCCATCAAAAAAACCGAAGCCGCCAACCAGTGGGGCAACTTTCAGGCCAAAAGCACCAAGCAATCGCTGGCCGAGTTTTCCCGCGACCTCATGGCTGACGACAAAAGATCGTCTTACCAGAGCCGGATAGACCGCTACGACAAAGAAAAAGAAAAAACCAAACCCAAACCGGGCACCGACAAGCTCGAAGCCGAGGCCGTGAGCTGGGACAAGTTCACCGAAGAGCAGACGTACCAAAACCAACGCTGGGTGCAGGCCGAGTTTGCCCGCGACCTGGCCACCGACGCCAAAAAAGCGGCTTATCAAACCAAAATCGACCGCTTTGAAAAAGAAAAAAACGACATCAAACTCAGCGCCGAAAAGCTCGAAGCCGAAGCCCTGAGCTGGGAAAAAGCCTCGGAAGAGCAAATGCGCCAGCATCAGCGCTGGGCGCAGGCCACCACGGTGCTGCTGGTGTCGATTTCGCTGGCCGCCATTTCCCTGCTGACGCGCAAAAAGTGGCTGGAATACGCCATGTTTGTGCTCGCTGGCGTGGGTATCTCGCTGGGCGGCCTGGCCGCGCTGCGCATCTGACCGCCCCACAACAAGGCCGCCATGAAAATTGCCACCTGGAACATCAACTCCCTGACCGTGCGGCTGCCGCAGGTGCTCGACTGGCTCGCCGCCAACCCGGTGGACGCGCTGTGCCTGCAGGAACTCAAGCTGACGGACGACAAATTTCCGTTCATGGCGCTGCAGGCTGCGGGCTATCACAGCGCCGTCTTTGGCCAGAAAACCTACAACGGCGTGGCTATTCTGAGCCGCACGCCAGCGCGTGATGTCGCCAAAAACATTGCCGGTTTTGCCGATGAGCAATCCCGCGTGATTGCCGCCACGCTGGACCTGCCCGGCGGCGGCGAGGTGCGCGTAGTCAACGGCTATTTTGTCAACGGCCAGACGCCCGGCAGCGACAAGTTTGCCTACAAAATGGCGTGGCTCGCTGGCCTGCACGACTGGCTGCGCTCGGAACTGCTGGCGCATCCCAACCTCGTGCTG
>CAIYKK010000079.1 GCA_903926695.1 uncultured Burkholderiales bacterium | reverse complement strand
TTGACAGCGCAAGAGGACACCTTCGGTGTCCGCGCTCTGCATCCCCGCCCTGAAGGACGGGGCTTTTCGCGGAAGAAGGGTAAGAATAAAACCGCTACCGCTGATATCGTTGCTGCGCCAAAAGCCGGTTGGGTAGCCTCACTGGGACTGAGCCTTGCGCCAAGCACCTACACTTGCCCTCAATGAAAAAGCTCCTTCTCCGTCTCCGGCAATTTGCCGTTTCGCTGCCCGACCGCCTGCGCCATCCGACCTGGCGCGGCGCGGGATTGGCGCTGGCTGCGCTGATGGCTTGGCTGGTGCTTTACACCCTGATTCTGATTCCGTTCACGCCCAGCATTGCCGATTTGCACAAGGAGAAAATGGCCAAGCCGTCCATCGTGCTGTCGGCTGACGGGCGTGAACTGGCGGTGTTCAAGCGCTCCAACCGTGACTGGGTCAAGCTCACTGAAATCGCCCCCAGCGTGGTCGCCGCGCTCATTTCCACCGAAGACCACCGCTTTTACCAGCACCACGGCATCGACATCCGGCGCACGTTCGGGGCCATGCTGCACACGTTTCGGGGCGATCTGCAGGGCGGCTCGACCATCACCCAGCAGCTGGCGCGCAACCTGTACCCCGAAGAAATCGGGCGTGCGCCCACGCTCACGCGCAAGCTCAAGGAAGCCATCACGGCGCTGAAAATCGAGATGGTCTATTCCAAGAACGAAATCCTCGAAACCTACCTCAACACCGTGCCGTTTCTCTACAACGCTTTTGGCATCGAGATGGCGGCGCGCACCTACTTTGACAAATCGGCGGGCAAGCTCGATGTGCTGGAGAGCGCCACGCTGGTGGGCATGCTCAAAGGCACGAGCTACTACAACCCGGTACAAAACCCCGAGCGTTCCCTGCAGCGGCGCAACACCGTGCTGGCCCAGATGGTCAAGCACGACAAGCTCAACGCCACCAGCTTTGCGCAGCTCAAAAACAGGCCGCTCAGAATCGAGTTTGAGCGCCAGAGCGACGATCCCGGCCCTGCGCCGCATCTGGCCCAGCATCTGCGCCACTGGCTCATCGACTGGGCCGACCGCAACGCCTACAACATCTACGCCGACGGGCTGGTATTGCGCACGACGATTGACTCGCGGCTGCAGGCGATGGCCAACAAGGCCTTGAAGCGCCACGCCGCCAATTTGCAAAAGCTCGCCAGCGCCAAGGGCAGTCAGCGCGCCATGTGGGGCGCGAAGGCCGGGCCGAAAAGGGAGCTGGTGCTGTCCTTTGTACGCGCCACGCCCGAGTACAAAGCCGCCCGCGACGCCGGTTTGACCGAAGACGCGGCGCTGGCCAAATTGCTGGCCGATGCGGCCTTCATGCAGGCGCTGCGCGACGACAAGACCCGCCTGCAGGCCGGTTTTCTGGCGCTGGACCCGCGCAACGGCCACGTCATGGCCTGGGTCGGCAGCCGCGACTTTGACCAAGACCCGTTTGACCACGTTGAAAAATCGCGCAGGCAGCCGGGCTCGACCTTCAAGCCTTTTGTCTATGGCGCCGCGTTTGAAAACGGCTCCCTGCCGTCGGACGGCTTTTTAGACCAGGCGGTGGAAATCCCGATGGGCAATGGCGAGTTCTGGCGCCCCACCGACGGCGGCGGCCCCAGCGGCCAGCCCATGACGCTGCGCGAAGGCCTGACGTTTTCCAAAAACACCATCACCGCCCAGACCATGCAGGTTGTCGGCCCGGCGCATGTGGCCCGGCTGGCGCGTGCGATGGGCGTGCGGCAAAGCAAGCTCGACGAGGTGCCTTCGCTGGCGCTGGGCACCAGCCCGGTCACGCTTAAAGAGATGGTATCGAGCTACAGCACGCTGGCCAACGAGGGCAGATACATCGCGCCGGTGATGATCATGCAGGTCGAAGATCGCCGTGGCGGCGTGCTCGAAGTGTTTACGCCAAAGCCGCCCGAAACCGCCCTGCCTGCGGCGGTGGCGCACACCCTGCTCGACGTGATGCGCGGCGTGATCGACCAGGGCACGGGCTCGGCCATTCGCAGCCGCTACGGCATAGGCGGCGATCTGGCGGGCAAGACCGGCACCACGCAGGACAACACCGACGGCTGGTTCATCATGATGCATCCGCAACTCGTGGCGGGCGCTTGGGTCGGTTTCAACGACAACCGCGTGACAATGGGCGACAGTTGGGGGCCGGGCGCACGCAGCGCGCTGCCGATGGTGGGCGACTTTTTCCAGAACGCCCTGCGCACCGGGGTGATTGACCAGAAAGCGCGTTTTGCCGCGCAGCAAAGCGCCGCCAGTCTCTTGAGTACACGCCAGGTCAGCGTTCTTTTGAACAACAACCGTCCGCCCGATGCGTCCGCCGCCGCCGCCAGCGACGAGGCCGCCCGCGAGAGAAAAATCGACCAGCTGCCCGAGCCGCTGAGCCTGTCCCTTCCGCCGCCGCCTCTACAGACGCCTCTACAGACGCCTCCGGCGTCGGGCGCGGCGCCAGAGTCAGAGCCCGAGCCACCGCCGCCTGACCCGCAGCGCGGTGCCGGTGCCAAGCACTTCAGGCGTTCCAACAGCCCCGATCCGCTGCTGCCCGGCTGGCGCCACGCGCCTGGGCCTGACTTCATCCGGCCGCTGCGCTAAAGCTGAAATTCTGTGGGCAATTTCTTCTCATTACCGCCAGCATGAAAAACTCTCTCTCCCGCAGTGGCCTCGTCTATTCCACCGACGCCGGAAGAATGTGCCCCGACTGCCGCCAGCCCGCCGCCGCCTGCATTTGCAAGCAGCTCAAGGCCGCGCCCAAAACCGATGGCGTGGTCCGCGTCTCGCGCAGCACCAAGGGGCGGGGCGGCAAAACCGTCACGCTGGTGACCGGCGTGCCGCTGGACGAGACCGCACTGGTCAAGCTGGCCAAGCAGCTCAAGGCCGCCTGCGGCTCGGGCGGCACGGTCAAGGACGGCGTGATCGAAGTGCAGGGCGACCACTGCAACACCGTGCTGCAGGCGCTGCTCAAGCAGGGCTACGCAGCCAAACGCGCTGGCGGCTGAAAATACCTGCATACTGCAGGGTTTTTTGTCCGCCAACCAAGAGGAGTGATTTATGAGTGGATCAACATGGCTCATGCTGGCCCTGGGCTTGCTGGCCAGTCTGGCGCTGGGTGCCGCACTGTATGCCTGGCAGCTCAAGCGCAGCGCCCCCCCCAAGCTGTATCTGCCGGAAAAGTGGCCGCTGGTCTCGCGCAGTCTGGTCAATCCGACGGAAGACAAGGTCTGGAGTTGGCTGCGCGAGGTGTTTCCTGACTATCAGGTGATGGTGAAAGCGCCGATTTTGCGTTTTACCACCCTCAATGACGCCAAAAAGAGAGCCGCCAGCGCCCAAGCCAAAGCCAACGCGAGGGTTGATTTTGAGCGCTGGATGGAGTTGCTAAGCGGTGTTTATGCGACGTTTACGATTTGCACCGTGGCGGGCAAGGTCGTCGGTTGCGTTGATGTGCCGGGCCGCTCGCCATCGACCAAAAACACCCGCGAACTCAAAGAGCGCTTGCTGTCCGATTGCGGCATCGCTTACGTCATGGTGACGCCTGCGAGCTTGCCTGCTGCGAGCACGATGCGGGCCGCTTTCTTGGGCGAAGTGCCAAAAGCCGACGTGGTCGAAGAGCAGGAAACGGTGTTGTATGAACGCAGCCAGTTCTCCGCCGAACAAGCCCGCTTCCAGGCAGAACTGCGCACCTTCACCAAGCAGCCCGAAAAGCCGCCCAAGCCCGCGCCGGTCAAAAACGTGAAAAAAGGCTTTTAAGCATGAGCAGCCTCGGACACCTGCGGCTCAAGATGTACCGCACCGTGGCGCGCCAGCTCCACGGTCAGGTGCCGTGCTGGGTCTGCGGCGCGCATGTGACGCCCGAAGCCGCGACGCTGGAGCACATCGTGCCGCTGTGCGAGGGCGGCAACAGCCACGCCGACAATTTGGCCATCAGCCATGAAGTGTGCAACGGCCAGCGCCACGCGGCGGGGTGCGTTCCGGCATCGGCCAGTGCGCCGGGGCAGGTGCAGCGGCGCAAGGCCGCGCCGTAAAGCGCATGGTTTCGTCGCTTGGGTGGCGCAATTATTTGAGCAGTTCCAGCAGCCGGTCCAGACCGCCCTCGTTGATCGCCACCATCGCCTGCTCGCGCACTTTCGGCTTGGCGTGATAGGCCACGGACAGCCCGGCCACGCCCATCATCGGCAGGTCGTTCGCGCCGTCGCCCATTGCAATGGCTTGGCGCGGCTCAATCCCCAATTCGGCGCAGGTGGCCAGCAGCGTGCGGCGCTTTTCCTCGCCGTCGCAGATGTCGCCCCAGGGCTGATCGACCAGCTTGCCGGTGAGCAGGCCGTTTTGAATTTCCAGCACGTTGGCGCGCAGGTAGTCGATGTCCAGCAAATCGCGCACCCGGTCAGCAAAATAGGTAAAACCGCCGCTGACCAGCAGCACCTTCAGGCCGGCCGCTTTGCAGGCGCGCACCAGTTCGGCGGCGCCGGGGTTCAGGCGCAGGCGCTCGCGGTAAACCTCTTCCATGCTGGCGACGCTCACGCCCTGAAGCAGCGCCACGCGGCGGCGCAGGCTGTCCTTGAAGTCGGTGATTTCGCCGCGCATGGCCGCTTCGGTGATGGCCGCGACTTGCGCCTTGCGGCCCACGGCGTCGGCAATTTCGTCGATGCACTCGATGTTGATGAGGGTTGAATCCATATCAAAGGCAATCAGCTTGAAGTCGCTGAGCTTGAGGCCAGAAATGGGCGTGTTGACGACGAGGCCGGGGGAGGTTTGCGTAGGGGTCATGAAAAATTTACTTACTTATTTTGAAGCGGGGTTGTCAATTTGCGCGATCAGCTGGGCCAGTGAATCGCTGTTGATTTTGGTTTCGTAGCGCACCGGAACGCCTTGCGCCTGCAGGGCTTTGAAGAATTGGCGCGCACTTTGGATTTTTGAATTTTCTTTGGTGGAAATCTCATTCAGGCTGTCATAGCCCTTGGTTTCGACGACCAGATACAGTGCCTGCGCCGCGCCCTGCTGCTCGATGACGTAGCCAAAATCCGGGTTGTAGCTGCCGACCGGCGTCGGAATATTGATTTTTGGCAGCTTGGCAAACACGGTGATTTTGGTGTCGCTGGACTCATCCACCGTGTCGCGCTCAATCTGGCTGTCCACCGGCATGAAGGCCTCTTCGTACAAGGATTTTCCTTGCACCACCGCGTTGCTAATCGGGTGAATTTCCTTACCGCACTGCGAGACGGGCAGGCTGGCCAGCAGCGTCCCGACGGTGTCAGTCAACGCGGTTTTGGCGCGCACTTCGCGCAATTCATACGCGACGGTGTTCACCACCAGCTCGTGAATGCAGCGCGTGATCAAATCCTTCAGCGTTGCCAGAGCGCGGTTTTCGTTGTGCTGAATCTGCGCGAATTTGTCCGCTGGCATGTTCGACAAAATGCGGCTGACAGTGTGAAAACTCAGTTTGGTGACGTTGGCCAGTTCGCGCACAAAGGCCGCCAGCGTATAGACCGCATGCGAGGCCACCGTGTAGCTTTGCTGCGTGCTTTGCGCCTGGTGCAGGTTTTGCACCGACTCGGTTCGCCTGATGCTCAGACTCAAGGGGCGCACTTCAAAATCGGCGGCAATGCGCCGGGCAATGTTGGCGCTCAGTTCTTCGCTGTCCAGCTCGTAGCGCATCACGGCGTCGCGGTTGAGGTTTTCCCAGAGTTCCTTGAATTTCTGGTATTGCCCGGCGTTGACGTGCAGCGTGGCCGGCAGCGGATCCGTCTTGCGCTTGACCTGGCCGTAACCCTCGTAATAGGCGTCCAGATAGTCCTGCATTTTTTCCGCATTCAGCGGCTCGATACCGGCAATGGTTTTGAGCCGGGCCAGAATCTCGTCGCGTCTGGCGCGGTAGGCGCTGCGCTCCAGCAGCAAGGTGGCCTGGCCCGTGATGTCGTCCAGTGCGACCACGCCCAGCGCCGCCAGCGCGTCTAGCACCCGACCCGCCACCCGCGTGCTCGGGGCCACGCCAAACTCGGCCAGCACGGCGTCGTCAAACACCCTTGAGACGCGCTGCACGCTGTGGGCGGAAATCTCGCTTTGAATCGATTCGACAAAATCGCTTTCGCTGGCGGGCACGACCACGACCAGCTCGTTGATCTCGTCAAACGCTGCGTCGCTCAGGGGCACGCGCTCCAGTTGCTGGTTCACCGCCAGACGCAGGCCGCGCCCGATTTGCTGCAGCTTGGTGATTTTCGAGTTGCTCGGCGCGAGCTTGCAGAGCGTGAAAATGTTCGGGTTGTCCCAGCCTTCCTGCAGCGCCCACATCGAGAAAATAAAGCGCAAATCGGTGTCAAACGACAGCAGTTTTTCTTTCTCCTGCAAGATCAGTTTGATGGCTTCTTCTTCGCCTTTTTCGCTGTGCGAGCGGGCGAAATAGCCTTTATGCACCCGGCCAATGTCGGCGGCGCTGCGTTCCAGATAAGCGCGGTAGCCTGCGTCCAGATCGGGTTTTTCCAGCATCGCGGCGAGCTGCGCCCGGTAATGGCGCTCGAAGGCTTCGCGCACCACGGCGGGCTTTTGGCCCTCGGGCAGGTACTTGGCCACCGCGTCGATGAAGAACAGGCTCAGCGCCTTGATACCGCGTTTGAACAGGGCTTCTTCGCGCTCGAAATGGTTGGCAATGCTGCGCTCAATGATGAGCGCCTGCATCTGCTCGGCCAGCATGCCGTAAGACGTGGCCTGGCCCAGCGGCAGCGCAAAGTCGTTGGTAAAGCGCACTTCCTTGGCGGTCACGGCTTCGACCACATGGCCGTCCAGAAAGCCGATGCCAGTTTTTTCGCCCAGATTGTCCTTGGCCTGCAGCGCCACGCTGGCCGCTTTGCCCGCCAGCGTCTGGTAGCTGACCTGCGCGCTGCGCTCCTTGGCGGTGCCGCTGACGGAATGAAAACACAGCAGCTGCGCCATGTCCGCGCCGGTTCCTACGGTATCGACCGTGATGCCCTTGACCAGCCGCTGGCGGAAGGCTTCCAGGCTGTCGAGCGTGTAAATCAGGTTTTTGTATTTCAGCGCGTCGCTCTCGCCCTTGAAGGTGGCGCCGAAGCGAATCGTCAGCAACGGCCTGAATTTGGCTAGGTATTCCTGCGTCTGCTTGCCCTCGAAGCGGTGCGGCTCGTCGATGATGAGCACCGGGCGAATCGCGGCTAGCGCCTCCATATAGCTTTTGGCGTGGCCGAACAGACTGGCCTCGATGCCGCGCTGGTTAATCACCTTGCTGTCACCGGCAAACGACTGGTAAGTCGCCACCAGCACCGAAATGCCCTTGTTCGCCGCGTGAATGAAGCCGGACACCGTGCGGCTGGAATAATTAAAAACGCTGATTTTCTGATTGTCGTATTCCCTGGAAAAGAACGCCGCCGTGGTTTGCAGGCTTTTTAGCGTGCCCTGGCGAATCGCGTTGCTGGGCACCAGTACGATGAACTTGGCGAGCCCATATTCCTGGTGCAGCTTGTGAATGGTTTCGATAAAGGTGAAAGTCTTGCCGGTGCCGGTTTCCATCAGCACGTCCAGATTCAGGGCGGGCGTGGCGGTGGTGGCGACTTCGACCGCACCGGCTTGAATATGGCTGGCCTCCCGGATGCGCGCAATGTTGGCGCGCAGCGCGGGCGCGGCTTCGCTGGGAATAAACACCGGGTTCGCCTGCATGCCAGCGGGCGGCGAAAAACCCACATCGGCCAGCGCATCGATAATGCTCTGAACCGCCTGGCTCTGGTGCGTCAGGCGGGTGTATTGAAATTGGGCGTGATTAGTGGGCATTAGTTGGCATGGGGCGAGGGGGCCGCGTAAATAGTGAGTTGCAATTCCATATCTGCCACTTGGCAGTAGCTGGGTTTACGGCCTGAGAGGGCTTCGCTTTCTTTCAAGATAACCTCGACGCCCGCGCCGCGCTTGTCCATCAGGTATTGGCGGCCCAGATCAAATTCCCGCATCGGCATGCGTGACAGCAAACTGCACAGCACATCATTGCGTGGCAAAGACATGCGTGTCATCGTGTCAATCGACATGGTGTTGGCCAGCGGGCCGGGCACACATATTTCCAGGCGGTCGGAAAACATAAAGAAACGAATGCGCGCGCCATGTATGGAGTAATCGCGGTGCGCCACCGCATTCAC
>CAIYKK010000078.1 GCA_903926695.1 uncultured Burkholderiales bacterium | reverse complement strand
CGCTTCTTCAAATCAGACTGAAATTTTATCGAGCACCCAGCCAGTGGCGCACAGGCCAAAGGTGCCGGTAACGCTCACGACCGAGCCGTAGCCGTGACAGTTGAGGCTGCCATCGCTCTGCTCAGTTGCAATTGCTTGAACAGACTCCGTCACGCCTTCGGACTTGTCCGCAGCGCATGCCGCTGCAGGCTGAAGCACAGGCTCGCGGCTGAACACACAGGCCGCCCCAATCTTTCCTTGACGGGCCGCACCGTGCTCCTTGCGCAAGCGGTAGCGCAGTTGTGCCAGCAAGGGATCGTGCGTGACCAGCGACAAGTCCTCTATCTCGGCGCGGTGCGCCAGCCGCTTGCCGCCCGCAGCGCCCGCACTGATAAAAATCACCTTATTCTTGATCGCCCAGGCTGCCATCGCTGTTTTGGCCCGCACCTGATCGCAAGCGTCAATCACGGCCAGTTGCTTGCGGTCAAAACCGTGATCAAGCGCCAGCAGGCCGGGCCAGTTCTCGGCATCGGCAAACTCTTCGATGCAGTCCACCTGGCAATCAGGATGGATGCGGGCAATGCGCTCGCGCATGGCCTGCACCTTGGCCTGGCCCACGGTGGTATCGAGCGCATGCACCTGGCGGTTGATATTGGATTCGGCAATGTGGTCCAAATCAATCAGCGTCAGCCGGGCCACGCCGCTGCGCGCAGCCGCTTCAGCCGCCCAGGAGCCAACGCCGCCCAGGCCAACCACCACAATATGCGCGGCGCGAATGCGCTGGGCGCCTGCTGCGCCATAAAGCCGGGCAAGCCCGCCGAAACGGCGTTCAGGATCGGCAGGAATCAACTCGGTATCCAATGTCATAAAACTTGTGCTTTGCGGGAATCGGCTTCAGAGTGGGCGCGCAGACTCCCTATACGCATGCTGCGCCAGCGGCTCGTGGCGTAACAATAGGGAGCGCCCTTGAGCGCTTATTTCAGTTTGGCCAGACGCTCTTTGGCGACCACGGCGGCTTCAGACTGCGGATAGTTCTTGAGAATATCCTCAAGCGTTTTGCGCGACGACTTGGCATCCTTGAGTTCAACCTGACAATTGGCCATCGACAGCAGAGCTTCCGGCGCACGCTGGTGATCAGGATCGGCGCTCACCAGCGCCCGGAAATTCGTGATGGCAGAGCGGTAATCGCGCAAGGCATACTGGGCGTTGGCCAGCCAGAAAAGCGCCGACGGCTTGTAGCCGCTTTGCGGATAACGCTTCATGAAAGCCAGAAAGCTGGTCTGCGCAACAGCAAAATCACCCTTGCGAAGGGTCGCCAGCGCCGTTTCAAACTCCTGCTTTTCCGCTGGTTCGGCGGCAAACTCCCGTCCGTCCACCGTCACCTTCCCCGGCTCGACCTTGCGCAGGCGCTCGTCAACGCCCTGGCTCAGGTCTTTCTGGGTGCGCTGCATGTCGGTGACAGTGCGCGTCAGTTGCTCGTTCTGGCCGCGCAGGGTGGCCATTTCGCTGCGTAACGCTTCAATTTGACCAGACAGATCGAGCAGGCTGCGACGCAGCTGGGCGTTGTTTTCAGTGGATCTTTTCAGCTCGTCCTGCTGGAAAGCATCGACCTTTTGGCGCAAATCGAGGATGGCGCGGCGCGCCTCATCGTCTTCAAACAAGCCCGCGCTGGCGTTGAACGCCAACATGCAGCCCATGAGTACAGCGGTGATTTTGAACATTTTCACAGTCTGGCTCCGGGCTTAGCGGTAGCTGATTTCAGCGCGGCGGTTTTTGGCCATCGAGGCTTCATCGACGCCGGGAACGGCTGGCTTTTCCTTGCCAAAGCTGACGGCCTCGACCTGGGAGTCGGTCACGCCAAGCAGGCCCAGCGCACGGCGCACGGTTTCGGCGCGTTTTTGGCCCAAGGCCAGGTTGTACTCGCGCCCGCCGCGCTCGTCGGTATGACCTTCAACGGCCATGCGGCGCGATTTGTTGGCCATCAAAAATTTGGAATGGGCTTCAATGACGCTCTGGAACTCAGGCTTGAGCACGTAGCTGTCAAAGTCAAAATAAATGATCTTGGCAGTGTTGGCGGGTCCGGCGGCCAGCGACTCAGCGGCCTCGGCCTGAACCGGCGCCACCGTGCTGCCGGGTGCCGAGGCGGGTGCGGACGGGGTGGCCGCATGGTCTTCCACTGGCACATCCTGCAGCTTGACACTGGAGCCACAACCCGCCAGCGCGCCAGCCAGAATGAGGGCGGAAACAAGGGAAATACGGAAGGGCGTCATGAATAACCTCTGCTAAAAATAAAAAATGTTAACCGCAAATAATTTCGGTTACCGCTGGAACGGACCCCAGTCGGGTTCGCGGATATCGCCGCTGGCGCCTGCGAGCCGGGCCTTGATCTTGCCGTCCAGCGTGGTGGTCATCAGCGCTTCCTTGCCCTGCTGCTGGGTGGCATACACAATCAGGCGGCTGTTGGGCGCAAAGCTGGGGCTTTCATCGGCGGTGGTGTCGGTGATGGCGGTGACGGCCCCGGAAGCCAGTTCCATGACGTGCAATTTGAAAGCGCCACCCACTCGGGAGACGTAAGCGAGCCAGCGCCCATCAGGACTGACGGCGGGAGAAATGTTGTAAGTACCGGTAAATGTCACCCGTTCAGGGTTGGCGCCGGACGGACTCATGCGGTAAATCTGGGGCGCGCCGCCCCGGTCGCTCACAAAATAGATGAATTTGCCATCGGGTGAAAAGGCCGGCTCGGTGTCGATGCTGGAGGATTTGGTCAGCCGGGCAGGCTCGCCGCCACTGAGGCTCACGGCGTAAATCTGGGAGCCGCCATCGCGGCTGAGGGTTGCCACGAGCTGCTTGCCGTCGGGCGACCAGGCTGGCGCGCTGTTGGAGCCTCGGAAATTGGCCAGCAGGCGGCGCTTGCCGGTGGCGACTTCATGCGCGTAAATCACCGGCTTGCGCGACTCAAACGACACATAAGCCAATTGGGTGCCGCTGGGCGACCAGGCCGGCGAAATAATCGGCTCCGGGCTGCCCAAGGCGGACTGGGCGCCCTCCCCGTCCGAATCGGCCACCCACAGCGTGTAGCGCGTGCCCGCTTTGGTGACATAAGCGATTCGGGTTGAAAAAATGCCTTTTTCGCCCGTGAGCTTTTCATACACAAAGTCCGACACGCGGTGCGCGGACAGGCGCAAATCGGGCTGCGGGATGGTGTAGCTCTGGCCGCCCAGATCGAGCCCGCGCACGACATCCCACAGGCGCAGCCGCACTTCAAAACGCCCGTCGGCCAGCGGCAGCACGCTGCCGGTAACCATCGCATCGGCCCCTTTTTGCCGCCACGCGGTCAGATTGGGCTGGCTGTTTTCGTCAGCCACCAGCCCCGCCGTGTCCACAATGCGGAACATGCCGCTGCGCTCAAGGTCAGCGCGCACGATGCTGCCGATCTTTTGCGGCGCCTGGGCTTCGCCCTGAAAGGGTGCAATAGCAATGGGCACCTGCGTCATGCCGACGCCGGAGACTTCAACGCGGAACTGGGCCAGAGCGGGCATTGCGGCGCCCGCAGCGAGCGCGCTGATCAAGGTGCGACGGTTGAGGAAGGGGATGATTCTCATAATTTTTCAATCACTGCAAAGAAGTTATTTGGACCGACGGCGAAAGCTCAAGTTCCCGAAGGCCTTTTTCCGCCCGAATTACATCGGTTTTCATGCGCTGCAGCACCCGATTTTTGTTGCTAGATTCGTGGTCACGCGGGTTTTCACGGTGCCAGAGGTGAAACACTTCGGTGGCCATGAAGCCGTTTTTGCGCTTGCAGCCCAGGTGATTGAGCCGCAAAATCAAGTCAGCATCTTCATGCCCCCATCCTTCAAACGTTTCATCAAATCCGTTCACGCTGACAAAGTCGCGCTGCCACACACCAAAGTTGCAACTGCGGATGCTGTGCCACTGAAACCCCTTTTTAATCCTGAACAGGCGCCACGGCCAGACCAGAAGATGTAGAAGTTTATTGCAGTCTCCGCGCCAGCGAGCCTGCAGCCAAAAGCGCGGCGTGCAGGTGGAAACGTCCATGCGCTCCTTGAGCACCTGGCCCGTAAATTTTTCACTCAGCAGCACCCGGCTGCCATTGACAAAACAACCCACTTCGGCCAGACGCGTGTGCTGCGCGATAAACCCTTTGTCGGGAATGCAGTCGCCATCGAGAAACACCAAATACTCGCCTTTGGCGTGGTAAGCGCCCAAATTGCGCGCCCGTGCGGCGGTAAACCCAGTATCCGGGTGCCAGACATGGCGCACCGGGCACTTGAAAGCGGGGCATTGCTGGACCAGCATTTCGACCTGATCGGGCCGCGAGCCGTCATCGGCAATCAGCACTTCATGCCGGGCGTCGCACTGCAGCGCCAGAGAGCGCAGGTCGGCCAGCAGGGCATCGGTGCGTTTGTAGGTCAGGACAATAAAACTGATATTCATGGATTCGCGCTGCGGCTGG
>CAIYKK010000077.1 GCA_903926695.1 uncultured Burkholderiales bacterium | reverse complement strand
GACGCCGTGAACCGGCTCGTCGCCTACGCCGACGGGGACGCCCGGCGGCTGCTCAACACGCTCGAATCGCTGAACGTCGCGGCCCGCGCCGAAAGCCTCAGCGCCGTCACCGACGCGTGGCTGCTCAAGGTGCTGGGCCAGCAACTGCGCCGTTTTGACAAAGGCGGTGATCAGTTTTATGACACCGTGTCCGCTTTGCAAAAATCGGTGCGCGGCTCGGACCCGGACGCGGCGCTGTACTGGCTCACGCGCATGCTCGACGGCGGCGCGGAGCCGCGTTACCTGGCGCGCCGCCTGATCCGCATGGCCAGCGAAGACATCGGGCTGGCCGACCCGCGTGCGCTACGGCTGGCGCTGGACGCCGCCGAAGTCTATGAGCGCCTGGGCTCGCCCGAGGGCGAGCTGGCACTGGCGCAATGCGTGGTCTATCTGGCGGTCGCGCCCAAGTCCAACGCGGTCTATCGGGCGTTCAACGAGGCCAAGGCCTTTGTCAAAAAAGACGGCACCCGCGCAGTGCCGCTGCATTTGCGCAATGCACCAACCCGGCTCATGCAAGAACTCGACCACGGCAAAAACTACCGCTACGCCCACGACGAGGAGGGCGGTTTTGCGGCGGGCGAGAACTATTTTCCCGACGGCGTGGCTCCGCCCGCGTTTTACCGGCCCGTCAGCCGGGGGCTGGAGATCAAGATCGCCGATAAGTTGAACGAGTTGAAGCGGAAAAACAATAAGTAAAACTTATTGAGGAAGAAACCCCCTGATAAAACCGGATTTAAAAGCGTTTCAAGGGTAAACCCGGCAGAAACCCACGAACTGGCCCGATTCTCGCTTGAAACGCATGGCTACAATTCGCGCAATAGCTCGCCCTATTCGCCCGTTTCTGGCGGTCGATGGCGGGCTTTTTGTTGGCTCGCGCAAGCCCGTGTTGACAGGTTTCACCAAATGAAAGAGTGCTATGGACATACTGCTACAGCAGATCATCAATGGCTTGGTTCTGGGCAGCATGTATGCCCTGATCGCCCTGGGTTACACGATGGTGTACGGCATCATCAATTTGATCAACTTCGCCCACGGCGAGGTGCTGATGGTCGGGGCGCTGACCAGCTGGACCATCATCGGCTGGATGCAGGAAGCCATGCCCGGCGCGCCCGGCTGGTTTATTTTGCTGGTCTCGCTGCTGATTGCTTTTGTCGTGTGCGCGGCGCTGAACTTTGCGATTGAAAAGGTTGCTTACCGGCCCTTGCGCAATTCGCCCAAACTGGCTCCGCTGATCACCGCCATCGGCATGTCGCTGCTGCTGCAGACGCTGGCGATGATCATCTGGAAACCGAACTACAAGCCGTATCCGACGCTCTTGCCGTCCGAGCCGTTCGAGTTTGGCGGCGCGGTCATCACCGTGACGCAGATTTTTATTCTGGGCGTGACGGCGGTGTCGCTGTCGGTGTTGATGTGGCTGGTGCATTACACAAAACTGGGCCGTGCCATGCGCGCCACCGCTGAAAATCCCCGCGTGGCCGCGCT
>CAIYKK010000076.1 GCA_903926695.1 uncultured Burkholderiales bacterium | reverse complement strand
TCGACATCGGCGGGCACCAGGGCCAGGTCGATGGTGATTTTTTCATCGTCGCCCGCGCCGCTGCCGCTGGTGTTGTCGCCCATGTGGGTGACGGAGCCGTCGGTGGATTTCAAATTATTGTAAAAAATGAAATCGGCGTCCGAGCGAACCTTGCCGTCGGCCTTGAGCAGGAAGGCGCTGCCGTCGAGGTCAAAAGCGGCGCCATCGGTGGCGCGTGGATCCCAGCCCAAGCCGACGACCAGCTTTTTGAGGGTGGGCGCTTCTTTGCTCAGGTTGACGTTGCCGCCTTTTTGCAGACTGATAGCCATAATGAATACTCCTTGAGAAATTATTAAATAAAAACGGTCTTTTTTACGCCGGGGAATGTTTATTGAACATCCACACCATGCTGAATGGCAAGCGCACGGAGACCACCCGCATAGCCTTGCCCGACGGCCTTGAATTTCCATTCGCCGCCGTAACGGTAAATTTCGCCGAAAATCATCGCCGTTTCGGTTGAATAATCTTCCGATAAATCAAACCGGGTGATTTCGACATTAGTTTCGATATTTACCAAGCGAATGAAAGCGTCATGCACCATGCCGAAATTCTGCTTGCGTGCCTGCGCCTCGTGAATGGTCACGGCCACGACCAGACGGGTGATGGCGGCGGGAATCTGGGCTAGTTTTATTTTCAGCGCCTCATCGTCGCCGTCGCCCGCGCCGGTGCGATTATCGCCCGTGTGTTCGATGGAGCCGCAGGGCGAGCGCAGTTGGCCGTAGAAAATAAAATCATTGTCCGAGCGGACGCGCCCGCTTTCGGTAACCATGAAAATGCTGGCGTCCAGATCAAAATCCACGCCGTCGGTGGAGCGTGCATCCCAGCCAAGTCCCAGCAGCACCTGCTTGAGATTTGGATCTGTTTTGGAGAGGTTGACGTTGCCGCCTTTTTGCAAACTGATTGCCATGTTGGATAACTCCCGTTAGTTGGTCAGAACTTGCGCTTCCTGTTGCCGTTTGTAGCGGATGGATGACCATATCGACAAGCCGATAAACGCCACCCCCGACAGGCCGGTAAACCATTCTGAAATATGAAATTTGACGCTGGCCAGCATGATCAGCGCCAGAATACCGATGGCGTAATGGGCGCCGTGCTCCAGATAAACAAACTCTTCCAGCGTGCCTTTATGCACCAGAAAAACCGTCATGGAGCGCACAAACATGGCGCCAATCGCCAGGCCCAGCATAATAATCACAACATCGCTGGTGATGGCAAACGCGCCGATGACGCCGTCAAAGCTGAAAGAGGCGTCCAGCACTTCGAGGTATAAAAATCCGCCTATGCTGCCGCGCTTGATGGCGGTGCCAATGACGGGGTCATTTTCTTCTTCTTCCAGCATGCCGCTCAGAAAACTGACTGCCAGGTACACGGCAATGCCGCCCACACCGGCCATCATGACGGACAACTTCTGCGTTTCAGGCACCAGCGCCACACAGCCAAACACGGCCAGCAGCGTGATCAGGGTGGACAGGCCTTCATTGCCGTGCTTGCCAACTTTTTCTTCGATCCAGCCCAGCCAGTGCAGTTCTTTTTCCTGATCAAACAGGAAATTCAAAAATACCAGCAGCAAAAATGACCCGCCAAAAGCGGCCACCTGCGCATGATTGGCCGTCAGGTGTTTGGAGTATTCGTCGGGGGTGTTTAATGCCATCGTCATGACATCGACCAGTCCAAGGCCGGTGGCGATGGAAACGATCAGTATCGGGAATACCAGCCGCATGCCGAAGACGGCAACAATAATGCCCACCGTCAAAAATAGCTTTTGCCAAAATTCGTTCCAGTTGCGCAGCACCGAGGCATTAACAACGGCATTGTCAAAAGACAGCGACACTTCCATGATGGACAGAATGCTGGCAATAAAAAGCGCCTGGATGGCACCTTCCACACCATTGCGTGAATAACCCCACCATGCCGCAAGGCCCAGCAGGACAAATGTAACGATAAATGATATTTTGAAGTGCTTCATGTTTATATGATTGAATAATTTTGCCAATGGCTAAAACGCATGGCCCGCGTTTCGGGAGCATCCAACGGTGGGACTCCAGACGAAAATTTCCGGGCCATCTTAACCTTCAAGCATGACTTTGCGCAAAGTTCAATTCAGACAAACCAGAGGGAATTGTCAGCCAAAGTGCATGGCTGACTCAAAATTCGGGCGGATTTATCTTCCGGCGGCCTCAAACGGTCATGCCGCCCGAGACTTCGATCACCGCGCCATTGACATAGCTCGCTTCGTCGCTGGCCAGGAAGGCATAGACGTTGGCGATTTCTTCGGGCTGGCCCAGGCGCTTGAGTGGCACGCGCTGCTCTATGTCTTTGAGCACGCTGTCGGGCATGCTGGCCAGTATCGGCGTGGCGATGAAGCCGGGGGCCACGGCATTGACCCGCACGCCTTTGGGGCCGAGTTCGCGGCTCCAGGTTTTGGTAAAACCAATGACGCCAAATTTGGTGGCCGCGTAGTTGGTCTGGCCAAAATTGCCGTAAATGCCGACGACCGAACTGGCGTTCAAAATCACGCCCTGGCCCTGAGCAATCATGATGTCAGCCACGGCCTGGGCGCAGTGAAATACACCGCGCAGGTTCACGTCAATCACCTTGTCAAACTGCTCCAGCGTCATCTTCACCAGCCGCGCATCCTGGGTGATGCCTGCGTTGTTGACCAGCACGTCAATGCGGCCAAACTGCGCTTTGACTTGGGCGACGACCGCATCAACCCTGTCGCGCTGGGTCACATCCATCACGCAGCCCAGCGCCTGCGCCCCCAGCGCCTGGCATTGCCGCACCGCCTCGTCCACGGCGGCCTGCTGGATGTCGCAGACGATGACGATGGCGCCTTCGCGGGCAAATTTCAGCGCGGTGGCCAAGCCGATGCCCTGGGCGGCGCCGGTGATGAGACTGACTTTATTTTGGAGTCGCTGCATGGAAGTTCTCTGCTGGTGGTTGAGTGGAACTTCATATTTAAGCACGGCGCGGCCTGAATGGGCTGCCGCCAACATCAACTCTGGCTGCGACTCGTCAAGGAATCTGCAAAATCAGCAAACAGACGACAGGCTGGAAAGCTGATTCACCTTCGGACTGTTCTCAATGAGATGAGAACAGGGTAAAAAATGGCTCAGTCTTCAGAGTGCGTTGAGTTTTTGCCGTAAGGCATACTTTTGAAAAGGATCGCACCAAGGCCGAAAATGACGAGTGCGCCAATTCCCATATAAAGAGTGGGAACGCCCGCCCGCCCGACACCCCAAATCACGCTGCTCGAAAAAATGCTCAGGCTCAGAAAAAGGATAAAACTGACTAGATAAAGCATAAGAGACATATTTTTTTCCTCCACAAATTAATAAGTCTCACTATGCCGGGTTTAGGGTTTACCCGCTATCAGTAAGTGACTGTTACTTTTGTAAGCGCAGTCCTACGCAGTCATTAAGGTATTTCCCTGAAGAAGCAAAGGCGCTTTGCAGCGCCTTTGCTTAACGCGTGACAGCCCGCGTCACAGCCGCCAGGACCGTGCCCGCTTTATTTGTGCTGCTTGGCGCTTTGTGCTGCGCCAGCGGCTGGCATGCCAGCATCGGCATTTTGTTGCTGGGGATTGGCGGGGGTCTCGGCGTTTTGCTGGGTGCGTTTGCTGCGCCAGCTGCTGAACTCATTCGTGAACTTGCTGTAGCGCTCCTTGCGCCAGTCTTCATAGTCGCGGTCCAGATTGCGCAACTGCTCGCTGCGCCACTGGTGGTAGTCTGGATCGTGCTGCCTGAGTTGCTGTTGCGGATCCTGTCCGACCTGACGCCCCAAAGCGTAGCCGCCGTAGCGCTGATTGCTCTGGTTGTCCTGGTTGCCGCTGAACTGCTCCTGCTGGGAGCCAAACCCGCCAGCGTTGTAGTCAGCACTTTGTCCCTGCCGGCCGGGCATGCTTTCTTCTCCGCCCCAGCCGCCGCCACCGAAGCGGCGTGCCTGCTGCTCGGATTGCCCGTAGCCGCCGCCCATGTTCTGGCCTGAACCCGGCTGGCCGCCATAACCCCGCCCGCCCGAGAAGTCAGAGCCGCCATATTGCGCGCCGGATTGGCTGAACTGGTCCTGCTGGCCACCTCGGCGCGAGCCTTCCTGCCCGAAGCCGCCCTGACCGAATTGGCGACCCTGGCCGCCATAGCTGCCGCCTTGTTGTTGACCACCGCCTTGGTTGCTGGCGCTTTGCTGCTCATTGTCCTGGCGCCAGTCGCTGCGGCCCTGGTCTTCGTAATCGCGTGATCGCATATCAAACTCCTGGAGAAAAGTTGAAAAAATACAGCCGCATACTCGCGTCTGCTGTCTGCGTCCCAAGGCTTGCCTGCGAACGCATGGGTCTAATCTAGCCAGCCGAAAAAAGCGCCCCTGTCGGATATGAGCGAACTGTGTGTAGGACAAACCTGATCCTGCCGCTCAGCCCAAGCCCCCCAAGCGCATGCTGTATCGCCACGGCGCGGCGCCGCGCTGCCTGGTTTGGGGCTTTCTCCTACACCGCTGTTTGGGTTTGCCTGACCTTTTTTCTTTTTCGGCGGTGACAGCATCCAGGTACGCACTGAAAAACAGGCGAAACACAATCGCCCGCGTTTCAGCATTTCTGCATGCGCCTGATTTTTCAAGGAGTTCATCATGGCCAACCAAAATTTCAATTCGACGACCAACGCCAGCGGGGCTGGCATCAACAGCCCACGCTCGACCGCGCTCATGGAAAACGACGAAGTCATCGACACGCTCAATGATCTGCTCGAATCGTGCCGTGACGGCGAATACGGCTTCACCACCTCGGCCGACAACGCCAAGTCGGCAGACCTCAAGGCGACACTGGTACGCCACGCCACCGAATGCCGCGAAGCCGGGATGGAGTTGCAGGCGCTAATTCGCCAGCTCGGCGGCGAGCCCGAGGAGGGCGGCACGGTCAGCGGCGCGCTGCATCGGGGCTGGGTGTCGGTGCGCGGCACGTTGAGCACGTACAGCGACTTGGCCATGCTCGAAGAGTGCGAGCGCGGCGAAGACGCCGCTGTGGGTCACTACCGCAAGGCACTCAAGGAAAACCTGCCCATCACCGTGCGCAGCGTCGTCGAGCGTCAGGCTCAGGGCGCGCAGCGCAACCATGACCAGATCAAGGCCATGCGCGACATCCTGAAGAGCGCGCACTGAGCAACCGGGATTTTTTTGACGATTTTGTTGCGGGCGCTGTCGAGGCGCTGCAATCCGGGGACAGTGCGCAAGGCGCTGTCCCTTTTTTTGCGCTGAATTTGGCTCTTGCGCAGGCGGAGGCCGGGCCTGCTTGGCGAGCGCTGGCGCGCCGTACAGCGTGCGCCGCCCGTACTCCTTGACATCCTCTCCTCCCTAAAGAAAGGGGATCCCTACTGCGCTTCAACCAGCATTGCGCTGGCTGGAGTCGCTTCGGTGGGTTCCTGCTTCATTGAGGCTGGTTGCGTCTTGCGCTTGCGCGCAAGGCCAGAGCCGTCCTCTCCACAGGCTGCTGCGCGGTATCCCCGCGCCAAAATGTTCATTGCGCCAACCACGTCGGCGTTGTTCGCGTAGCCACATTCCACGCACTTGAATTTGGCTTGTGTCTGGCGGTTTGCCTTGGCGACGTGGCCGCAGCAGGGGCAGGTTTGACTGGTGTACTGCGGCGGCACGGCTATCAATATTCCACCTTGCCACTCCAGTTTGTAGTCCAGTTGCCGCCTGAACTCGAACCAGCCTTGGTCGAGAATGGCCTTGTTCAGCCCGGACTTCGCCGCCACATTCTTCCCCGGTTTTTCTGCATTGCCCGCTGCCGACCTGCTCATGTTTTTGATCTGCAAATCTTCGACAGCCACCATCGCGTGGTTTTTGCTGATTTCAGCTGTCTTGTTGTGCAGAAAATCTTTGC
>CAIYKK010000075.1 GCA_903926695.1 uncultured Burkholderiales bacterium | reverse complement strand
TCTGGATCAGCGGCACCGGGGATTTGCCCGCAAGCCCGGCGCTGGCAGACGCGGCGCAGATCAGCGCCCCGCGCCATTTGGCCCAAGCCGTGTTCAAAGAAGACTGGGCCGCCTACGCGCAGGCGTGGCAGGCGCTGGATACCGACGAACTGGCCCAACTGCTGGCGCGCCAGCGCGCCGGTGAAACCGTGCGCCTGACGCTGTGCGGCGAGCGCAGCGCGCAGACGTTTGAAAGCCGCCGGGCTGGTTTGTGGAGTCGGGTTTTGGCGGTTTTTTCGCCGGTGCGGGTGGTGGAGATTTTGCGGGGAGTTTGAAATGGGGCGGGATTTTATCCGTTGAATTTTGGCTCTGTCTAAATATTTTTTAATTTAAAAATTTTTGATTATTGCGCTAAATTAAAAATTTAGGTAGGATTGATTCTTTCAATCTACGTTAGACTTCACCCAATCAAACAGGAGCAATTCAATGAAAATGATTTCATACTGGAAAAGATCAAAAGAAATTTATACGGATGACGGATTGGTTCTTATTATTGGCTGGTACGATCACAAAAACAAAAACAATGGTGGCAACAAGGCACTTGGTGTTCACTGGGGAGCTTATCCACAATCACGAGGCATCTTGAGCCCTTGTGTAATTCCAGAAACCACAAGAAACGCCACTCTTTCCGGCTTACTACACCAAGCAGTTTCAAATAACGATATAGCCAAAATTGAATCCTTGATTGAGGCTATTAAATTTTTTAACGAGTAATTTCAATCTAGCGCTCCAGCCAACCCCGCTAACGCTATGCGACCGAGCTTTGCGATAGGCTCCTGCATTTCGTCAAGATTTAAATCTTCTAAATATAATAAATATACAATGAATTTCTTCAAATTTTCTGCACCCGCATTCGAGAAATACATTACGATTCATGGCGTAAATAACGGCCAAACATACAACTACGCAAAGCGAAATATTTTTAATATTCCAGTCGTACGGTGTACACGGCACAGACCAAAGTGTGCGGTTGGTGAATCCTGGGTGTATGTAGCCATTTCACATGGTGCTGAATTGAGAAATCTTGGCCCATTGGAACGTCTCTACGTTGGAGCGCAAACACAAGACCGAATGTTCAGAGGCGATGGTCTGAATGGAGACAATTTTCACCACGCCGAAATGCGAAACGGCAAGAATAATTCCAACCTTATTCAATATCTACAGACGGGTAAGGAAGTTGATATCTATAGAGCACCATCAAAAGCTTTAGCGCGTCTCGTTTCGGCGCACAGTGAACTCAATTATTTAAATCCGCTCCTAACGTTGCCAATATCAACGAAAAAACACCTTGGATATTGGTTTGAACAAGCAGTATTGCACTACGAGTATCCTCAGTGGTGCTGGAACTCGGCGGGGGCGGAAAAAACCCTTTCCAAAGTTCTGACTATTGCATTACCCTGATTTAAATCAACGATTTAATTTAAGTCAACACGCCCAACTCCACAACCAAACCCCACCATGAAAATCCAAGTCCGCGACGTTCCTCCGCGCAGCGTCTGGGCGCTGCAGCAGGCGGGCATTCTCCCGCTGCTGGCGCAGCTTTACGCGGCGCGTGGCGTCCACAGTGCCGCCGAGCTGGACGACGGTCTGGCCAAGCTGCTGCCGCCCTCGTCCCTCAAAGGCGCGCTTGATGCCGCCCGGCTGCTGGCCGACGCCATCGCTGCGAATAAAGCCATCTGCATCGTCGCCGACTACGACTGCGACGGCGCGACTGCCTGCGCCGTGGCGCTGCGCGGGCTGGCGCTACTGGGCGCAACCCGCGTTAGCTACCTCGTGCCCGACCGCATCGTGGACGGCTACGGCCTGACCGCGCCGATTTCCGAGCGCGTCAAAGCGCTGGGGGCCGACGTGCTGGTCACCGTCGATAACGGCATTGCCAGCGTCGAAGGCGTGGTGCGCGCCCACGAACTGGGCATGCAGGTGCTGGTCACCGACCACCATTTGCCCGCCATTTTTGACGGCGAAATGAAGCTGCCCGACGCCGACGTGATCGTCAACCCCAACCAGCCCGGCTGCCCGTTCGAGAGCAAGGCTATGGCAGGCGTGGGCGTGATGTTTTACGTGCTGCTGGCCCTGCGCGCCGAGTTGCGCCAGCGCGGCGTGTTTGACGCCGCCAGCCAGCCCAAGCTGGATGCGCTGCTGCCGCTGGTGGCGCTGGGTACCGTCGCCGACGTGGTCAGGCTGGACGCCAACAACCGCCGCCTCGTCGCCCAGGGCTTGCAGCGCATCCGCAAGGGCGCGATGCCGCCGGGCGTTGCCAGCCTGTTCAAAGCCGCTGGCCGCGTGGCGGCGATGGCGACGACGTTTGATTTCGGCTTCGGACTCGGCCCGCGCATCAACGCCGCCGGGCGGCTGGCCGACATGACGCTGGGCATCGAATGCCTCACCACCGACGACCCGGCCCGCGCCGACGAGCTGGCCACCATGCTCGACGGCATCAACCGCGAACGCCGCGATATTGAATCCGGCATGCGCGACCAGGCCCAGCTCGCCGCCGACGCGATGATCGACGAGAACGAAGAGCCGCCGTCGGCGATGTCGATTTTTGACCCGGATTTCCACGAAGGTGTGGTGGGCATCGTCGCCTCGCGCATCAAGGACAAGCTGCACAGGCCGACGTTTGTGTTCGCCGCCAGCGAGTGCGATTTTTGACCCGGATTTTCATGAAGGCGTGGTTGGCATCGTCGCCTCGCGCATCAAGGACAAGCTGCACCGGCCGACGTTCGTCTTTGCCGCCAGCCGCGCGCCGGGCAAGGAACAC
>CAIYKK010000074.1 GCA_903926695.1 uncultured Burkholderiales bacterium | reverse complement strand
TCCCCGGACTTCAGGCCCGGGAGCAGTCAAGCTCATGAAGGGTTCCGTTGAAAGCTGGGTTGTGAAAGTGGCGGCGTTGGCGCGGCGCTGACCGTATGGACTTTGAAAGGGCTGCGCTGGGCCAGATCGCCGAGGTAATTGTCGATGCCCGCGCCCTCGCGCTCCAGAAAACGCTCGACCGCGTCGGCAAACGCCGGATGCGCCAGCCAGTGGGCGCTGGTGGTTTTGACGGGCAGCAGGGCACGCGCCATTTTGTGCTCGCCCTGGGCGCCGCCTTCAAAGCGCTGAAAACCGTGTTCTATACACCACGCCAGCGGCTGGTAATAGCAGGCTTCAAAGTGCAGGCAGTCCACCCGCTCCAGCGCGCCCCAGTAGCGGCCATAGGCGGTTTTAATTGGGTCGGCGCTGCTTGAGAGCGAGGCACTGACGCCAATCAGGCTGGCTGCCACCGGCTGGCCGCCGCGCTCGGCGATGAACAGCAGCCAGTTTTCCGGCATGGTGGTCGCCATGCGCTCGAAAAAATCGCGGCTCAGGTAGGGCGCGTTGCCGTGCTCCAGATAGGTGCGCTCGTAGCAGCGGTAGAAAAAATCCCAGTCGGCGGTGCTGATATCGCGCCCCAACGACCAGCGGAAAGTCACGCCCGCTTCTTGAACCTTGCGCCGCTCCTGGCGGATTTTTTTGCGCTTTTCCTGGCTCAGGGACATCAGGAAATCATCGAAATCGCGGAAGGCGGGCGCTGTATTTGTCCAGTGAAACTGCACCGTGTGGCGCAGCATCAAACCCGCTTCTTCACAGGCACTCACATCCGTGTCGGCGGCAAATAGCAGGTGCAGCGACGAGAGCTTTTCTTGCTCGCACCACGCCACCAGCGCTTTGACCAGCAGGGCGCGTTCCGCCGCATTGCGCGCCAGCAGCCGCGCCCCGGGCACGGGGGTGAACGGCACGGCGACGAGGGCTTTGGGGTAATAAGGCAGGCCGTGCTGGCGGTAGGCGTTGGCCCAGGCGTGGTCGAACACGTATTCGCCGTAAGAATGCGTTTTGAGGTAAACCGGGCAGGCTCCGGCTAGCGTCTCGCCCTGCCAGAGCGTGACAAAACGCGGCGTCCAGCCGGTTGCCGGGCTGGCGCAGGCGCTCTCGTGCAGCGCGGCCAGGTACTCGTGGCGCATGAAGGGGTTCAGGCCTTCGCCCGGACTTTGCGCGGCCAGCAGTGCGTTCCAGCTAGCCGCTTCAATGTCCAGCGGCGAAGCCAGCATGCGGATGACATAATCGTTTGAGTTGTTTTTCATGCTTTTTCGGGGTTTGTTTTCTACCATGCCACTCAAAATCTGCGTTGCCCAATTGAACTATTGCGTGGGCGACATGCCGGGCAATGCGCAAAAAATCATTGACGCGGCCCGCACCGCTTATCAGGACGGCGTGCGCTTGCTGCTCACGCCCGAGCTGGCCATTTGCGGCTATGCGGCCGAAGACCTGTTTTTGCGGCCTTCCTTTATCGAAGCCTGTGATGATGCCGTGAATCGGGTGGCCCGCGAGCTGGCCGGGTTAAAAGGCTTGACGGTGGTGGTGGGCGCGCCCACGCAGGGCGACAGCGGCCAAGGCCTGCGCACCAAAAGCGTCGAAGTCCCCCAGCGCCACAACGCCGCCATCGTGCTGCGCGAAGGCCAGGTCATCGGCAGCTACGCCAAGCGCGAACTGCCCAATTACCAGGTGTTTGATGAGCGGCGTTATTTCACGCCGGGGCAGGGCAGTTGCGTGTTTCAGGCGGGCGGCGATCAGGGTGATGCGCCCGTCAGCGTCGGCCTCTTGATTTGTGAAGACGCTTGGTTTGACGAGCCGGGTCAGCTGGCCAAAGAAGCCGGGGCCGAATTGCTGGTCGTCATCAACGCCTCGCCGTTTCACGTCGGCAAAGGCAACGAGCGCGAAGTGATGATGCGCGAGCGCTGCCAAGCCACCGGGCTGCCGCTGGTCTATGCCCATTTGGTGGGCGGGCAGGACGAGATTGTTTTTGAAGGCCATTCGTTCGCGCTGCAGGCTGACGGGACGCTGGCGGGCCGGGCCGAGAGTTTTAAGGAAAACCTGTTTCAAATCGAAGCGGCGCGGGGCGCTTCAGCGGTTGAACTGACCGCCGCCGCCGTGCCTGATCGCAGCCGCGAAGCCGATTTGTGGGACGCGCTGGTGCTGGGCGTGCGCGACTATCTGGGCAAAAACGGCTTTCCGGGCGCGCTGCTGGGGCTGTCGGGCGGCATTGATTCGGCGCTGGTGCTGGCCATCGCCGTCGATGCGCTGGGCGCTGACAAGGTGCGCACCGTGATGATGCCGTCGCCCTACACGGCAGATATTTCCTGGATTGACGCGCGCGAGATGGCCGAGCGCATGAAAGTGCGCTACGACGAAATTTCTATCGTGCCGCAGTTCGAGGCGTTCAAAGCCTCGCTGGCGGGCGAATTTCAGGGGCGCGCCGAAGACACCACCGAAGAAAACATTCAGGCGCGCATTCGCGGCGTGCTGCTCATGGCGCTGTCGAACAAGTTCGGCTCTATCGTGCTGACCACCGGCAACAAAAGCGAAATGGCCACCGGCTACTGCACGCTCTACGGCGACATGGCGGGCGGCTTTGCCGTCATCAAGGATTTGCTGAAAACCACCGTGTTCAAGCTGGCGCGCTGGCGCAATGAAAACGATCCGTATGGCACCTGCGCCAGCCCTATCCCTGAGCGCATCATCACGCGACCGCCCAGCGCCGAGTTGCGCCCGGACCAGACCGATCAGGACAGCCTGCCCGAATACGAGGTGCTCGACGCCATCCTGTCGCGCTACATGGAAAACGACGAAAGCGTCGAAGCCATCGTCGCCGCTGGGTTTGAGCGCGCCGTGGTCGAGCGCGTCACCCGGCTGATCCGCATCAACGAATACAAGCGTCGCCAGGCACCGATTGGCATCCGTGTGACACATAGAAGCTTTGGTAAGGATTGGCGCTATCCTATTACCAGCAGGTTCCGCGCATAAGAGCTACATTGCAGACTTGCTTTTTTCAAAAAAACCTAAAACCCCTCACCCACGGAGAAACTTTCAGTGAAACAAATTACCGCCATTCTCAAGCCCTTCAAACTCGAAGAAGTCCGCGAAGCGCTGGCCGAGTGCGGCGTGACCGGCCTGACCGTCACCGAAGTCAAGGGCTTTGGCCGCCAGAAAGGCCACACCGAACTGTATCGCGGTGCCGAATATGTGGTCGATTTTCTGCCCAAGGTCAAGGTCGAAGTCGTCGTGAAAACCGGCGACGTGGACCGCTGCGTGGACGCCATCGTGCGCGCCGCGCGCACCGGCAAAATCGGCGACGGCAAGATTTTTGTCACCAGCGTGGAGCGCGTGGTGCGCATCCGTACTGGCGAGCAGGACGAATCGGCTGTTTAAATCTGGTCCAGCCGGGTTGCGGACGCTGCGGTGCCTGCTGCCTGCACCAGTGCGTCGAGCAGCGAAGGCGCATCGCTGCCGGTGCGGATCAAGTCCATCTGCCAGTCGGTCATGAAATCGTTTTGAACCGCTGAGTGCAGAAAAGTCAGCAGGCTCTCGTAAAAACCGTTCAGGTTCAGCAGGCCAATGGGCTTGTCGTGGTAGCCGAGCTGGCGCCACGTCCAGACTTCAAAAAACTCTTCCATTGTGCCGATGCCGCCGGGCAGGGCCAGAAAAGCGTCGGCGTGTTCGGCCATGATGCGTTTGCGCTCGTGCATGTTTTCTACGATGTGCAACTCGGTGCAGCCGGTATGCGCCCATTCCTTTTCGACCAGCGCTGTGGGAATCACGCCGATGACGCGTGCGCCTGCCGCCAGCGCAGCGTCGGCCACAACGCCCATCAGCCCGCCGTGGCCGCCGCCATAGACCAGTTGGCCGCCGTGCTGGCCTATCCAGGTGCCGACTGCCTGCGCCAGGGCGGCAAATTCGGGGCTGTGGCCGGGGCGCGAGCCGCAGTACACGCACAGGGAAAAGGCGGGTTTTTTCACAATTGCTTCAGTCATTAGGGAGTCAGCCGGTTAAAAAGTGCCATTGCCCAGGTAAGTCCGCACAGCAGCAGGCTGAGCAGCACGGCGGCGCTGCCCATGTCTTTGGCGCGCTTGGACAGTTCGTGCCAGTCGCCACCGAAGCGGTCAATGGCGCATTCAATGCCGGTGTTGAGCAGCTCGACCATCATCACCAGCATGACGGTGCCCGCCAGCAGCACGATTTCGGTCCAGCTGCGGCCCAGCCAGAACGCGGCGGGAATCAAAAAAATGGCGGCGATGGCTTCCTGGCGAAAGGCGGTTTCGTGCCAGCCAGCCTGCAGACCGGCGATGGAATAGCCTGCGGCGTGCCAGACGCGGCTCAGGCCTTTGCGGTGCTTTTGGGCGTCCACCGGGGGATGTTCGGAGGCGGGAATTGAAGATGGGTTTTGTTTAGGCATGGGCGGCATTGTCTGGCAGCGGGCTGCGGGTTTGGCGTTCAGGAGGCCGCTGCGCCTTTGCGGGGTTTGGGGGGTGTGATCCAGATGATCAAGCGCGTGCCAGCCCAGGCGTCATGCCAGAACTGCTGCTGCGGATGAAAGCGCGCCAGAATCGACCAGATTGCTACCCAGCCCAGCGTCAGCACCG
>CAIYKK010000073.1 GCA_903926695.1 uncultured Burkholderiales bacterium | reverse complement strand
TCCAGATGCAGGCAGACAGACGGCGAAGGCCCGCCAAAGCGTGTTATTTTTGCCACGCCCCGCTTTTATTCAACCGAGTTTTTTATTTTTCAGGAGAACCTTATGCCGATCAAATACACCGAAGACCACGAATGGATCAACGTCGAGGGCGACAGCGCCACCGTCGGCATCACCGTCCACGCGCAGGATGCGCTGGGCGACGTGGTGTTCGTCGAGCTGCCTGAAGTCGGCGCCGTGTTCGCCCAGAAAGACCCCGCTGGCGTGGTCGAGTCCGTCAAGGCCGCCGCCGACGTGTACATGCCCGTCAGCGGCGAGGTCACCGAAGTCAACGAAGCCCTGCGCGACGACCCCTCGCTGGCCAACTCCGACCCGCTGGGCGCGGGCTGGTTCTTCAAGGTCAAGCTGTCCAACCCGTCGGAAATTGACGCGCTGATGGACGAAACCAGCTACACCAGTTTCTCGACCCCGGCTTAACAGCCTGAGCGCCCGCCCGACGAGCGCCCGCTTGGGCCAACTCAGCCCAAGCCCTTTTTTGATTCCCGAACTCCCTTTTTCTTTCACGTCCATTGCCCGGCGACAGGCTCAGGGCAATCTTTTTTTCTGGAAAATCCTTCATGCCGATGTCATCCGCCAAGCCGCTGGGCGCGCTTGAAAACCCCTCCGAATTTATCGCCCGCCACATCGGCGTCGATGCGGCTGACGAAGCCCACATGCTCGGCGTGATTGGCTCGGCCTCGCGCCGCGAGCTGATCGACGGCATCGTGCCGCGCTCGATTGCCCGCAGCAGTCCGATGACGCTGCCGCCGCCCGTGACCGAAGCAGCGGCGCTCAAGCAGCTCAAGGCGATGGCGGCGAAGAACAAAATTTTCAAAAGCTTTATCGGCCAAGGCTATTACGGCACGCTCACGCCCGGCGTGATTTTGCGCAACATTCTGGAAAACCCCGCCTGGTACACCGCTTACACGCCCTACCAGGCCGAAATCAGCCAAGGGCGCATGGAAGCGCTGGTGAATTTTCAGACGATGGTGTGCGATTTGACCGGCATGGCCATTGCCAACGCCTCCATGCTGGACGAAGCCACCGCCGCCGCCGAAGCCATGACGCTGGCCAAGCGCAGCGTGAAATCCAAAAGCAACGTCTTCATCGTCGCGGGCGACTGCCACCCGCAGACGATTGAAGTGATCCAGACCCGCGCCAAGCCGCTGGGCATTGAAGTGAAAGTCAGCACCGCCGCCGCCACCGTGCCGCAGTTGATGGCCGGGGGCGATTATTTCGGCGTGCTGGTGCAATACCCGGCCACGACCGGCACGATTCACGACCTGCGCACGCTGGCCGCGCACGCCCACGCCGACAGCGCCGCGCTGTGCGTCGCCGCCGATTTGCTGGCGCTCACCCTGCTCACGCCGCCCGGCGAATGGAACGCCGACATCGTGCTCGGCAGCACGCAGCGTTTTGGCATGCCGATGGGCAACGGCGGCCCGCACGCCGCTTATATGGCCTGCCGCGACGAATTTAAACGCTCGCTGCCGGGCCGACTGGTCGGCGTGAGCATCGACACCCACGGCCATACGGCCTATCGGCTGGCGCTGCAAACCCGCGAACAGCACATCCGCCGCGAAAAAGCCACGTCCAACATCTGCACCGCGCAGGTGCTGCCCGCCGTCATCGCCAGCATG
>CAIYKK010000072.1 GCA_903926695.1 uncultured Burkholderiales bacterium | reverse complement strand
TTGCCAAAAATTTTGGTGTTGCTACCCCACAGTGTGGCCAATAACGCATACACATCGTGCGCCAGTTTTTCTTCTTCGCGCATAAAGGCCATGGAGGTTTTTTCAGCATCACTGAGAACGTCAACCGGCAACGCCGCTAGGGCCGTGCCCAGAGCCGTGTTGTCAAAGTTGGACGCGTCTACCAACAATGGACCGCCTTGACCGCCTTGACCACCTTGACCGCCCGCCGAATCGCCGCCCCCGCAGGCACTTAAAACCAAGGCCGTAAATATAGAAAGAAATACAGATTTTGGTGAAATGAACATCAATAACTTTCGCTAATTATAAAAAATAGGGTTTGAGTCGAATTTGCGTACCGATCTCATGACGTGATGATGTACGGTTTAAGTCACCGCACCATGTTAGACGCGCAGCTGTCTGTATCTGTTTGTCGCAGTCGGTGTCACCGCGTATCAAATCAGCCAAATAACCGACTCTTGCCGTAAAATGATCTAAAAAAACCATGCATACGCCATTACCCCCTAGAATTCTTGTCGTCGATGACGACCCCGATCTACGCGAACTGCTACGTGTCTATCTGGGTGCCAATGGTTTTGCAGTGGATGTCGTGGGCGACGGTGTTGCCATGCGCGCTGCACTGACCCAAGAGCACACCGATGCCATCGTGCTCGATCTGATGCTACCGGGCGAGGATGGGTTGTCACTCATCCGCACACTGCGGGCGCAATCGGGCATTCCGATTTTGATGCTGTCCGCACGCGGCGAAGAAATGGACAGAATCATTGGTTTGGAAGTTGGTGCAGATGATTACTTGGCCAAACCGTTTGGGCCGCGTGAGTTGCTGGCCCGTCTGCGGGCTTTGTTGCGACGTAGCCATCCGGCAGCTGCGCCTGGCAACACCAAAGAAACACAATTTTGTTTTGGCCGCTTCGTCCTTGACCTCACTGGTCGTAGCCTGCTGCGCGATGGGAAAGAGGTGCAACTCACCAGTGCTGAGTTTGATTTGTTGGCCGCCTTTTTAATCCGACCCAACCGGGTGCTATCGCGCGATACGCTGGTTGATTTACTCAAAGGCTATAACCGGGACTGGTTTGACCGCAGCATCGACAACCGCGTGACTCGCTTGCGTCGTAAGATAGAGGTCGATGTAGCCGCACCCGCCTACATCCGCACGGTGCGCGGCGAGGGCTATTTATTCAATCCACGGGGTACAAGCCCGTGAGTATGCCCCAAAGTCTGGCACGACAAAACATTTGGTTATTAGCCACGGCTTTCACCCTGATTCAATTACTGACATTAACGCTTTTCATCACCTTCGTAATGTTGCCGATGGCGCGTCGATCAGCCGACGATCTAGCAGGCTTGATGGTGTTGTCAGCGCAAGCTTGGGCTGAATTACCGCCGCAAACACGCGCAACATTTGAAGTGGAACTACTCACTAGACACACTTTGGCCTTGCGTGTTGTAGTTCCACAAACTGCACACGATGAATGGCACCCGCCTTTTTTTTACCTGCTGGAAGACGCCCTGGCGCGGCGTATTGGCACTCGACAGCACTTAACCCATGAAAAGATTGACGAGATGATTTGGTACTGGGCGAATGTACCCACAAATAAAGGTCAACTGGCGGTGGGCGTGCCGCAATCACGTATTGACAGTCAGCCTGGGATGGCTCTGCTGGCATCTGTGTTGAGTGGTTTGGTGCTCGCAGGGGGATTTTCCATTTGGCTGGCACGGCGTATTACCGCGCCATTAGCCCAACTGGCCGAAGCCTCAGTTTTGTTAGGGCAAGGCTTGAGTCCGGGGTTACTGCCAGAAACTGGGCCACGGGAAGTTATTGCCCTAAGCCGCCGTTTTAATACTATGGCTCAACAAGTGCGTGATTTACTCACAGCGCGCACCACTTTATTAGCAGGTGTATCACACGATTTACGCACCCCATTGGCGCGCATGCGACTGGCGCTCGAATTGCTTAAATTCGACCCCAAGCCCGACTTGATTGAGCGTATGGAGCGTGACATTGCACAGATGAACCGCCTTATTGGCAATGTACTGGACTTGGCGCGCGGGTTGGAACACGAGTCGCCAGTGGCAACAAATCTGCTAGAGTTTTTGTACGAAGTGGCTGAGGATTTTTCAAATCCCACATGTCCGATCAATGTAACTTGCTTGCCGGGCCAACGAATGGTGGCACGCTTTGCGCTATACCGGGCACTGGGCAATTTGTTACAAAACGCACTGCGTTATGCCCCTGCCACACCAGTAGAACTGGTGTGTGAAACGGATCATGAACATTGCCGCATTGGCGTATTGGATCGTGGCCCCGGCATTGCACCGGAGCAAATCGAGGCCATGTTTGAACCCTTTCAACGGCTTGATCCATCGCGCAGCCCGATCACCGGCGGCTCTGGTTTGGGATTGGCGATAGTGCGCGAACTGGCCCGCGCCAATGGCTGGCAGGTAACACTGCTTGCACATCCAAGCGGGGGGTTACAGGCATGGATTACGCTGTGAGATCACTTAGGCTGCCGAGATCAAAGCCAGCTGGAGATTTTCGAGGTAATGGCGGAAATTCGTGCCGACTTCTGGGTGCTGCAGCGCCAGTTCCACCGTCGCTTCCAGAAAACCTTCCTTGCTGCCGCAGTCGTAGCGCTTGCCTTTGTACTGAAAGGCATAGACTCTTTCGTCCGCGAGCAGGCTGGAAATGCCGTCGGTGAGCTGGATTTCGCCGCCCACGCCTCTGGCCTGATGCCGAATATGCTCAAAAATCGCGGGCGTCAGAATGTAGCGCCCGGCCACGCCCATGCGTGAAGGCGCTGCTTCCGGCGCAGGCTTTTCAACGATGTTGTGGATGTTCATCAGCCGAGGGTTGACCATCTCGCCCGCTGCGATGCCGTAGCGGCGCGTGTGTTCCAGCGGCACTTCCTGCACGGCCAGCACCGACTGGCCCAGCTCCCTGAATTGCTCGGCCATTTGCGCCAGCACCGACGGGCCGCCCTGCGCGCCCACCATCAAGTCATCGGCCAGCAGCACCGCAAAGGCTTCGTTGCCCACCAAATGCTCGGCGCACAGCACGGCGTGGCCCAGCCCCATTGAGCGCGGCTGGCGCACAAACGCAATGTTCATGTCCTCGGGCTGTATCGAGCGCACCAGCGCCAGCAGCGCCTGTTTACCCGATTTTTCCAGTTCGCTTTCGAGTTCATAAGCGGTGTCGAAGTGGTCTTCAATCGCCCGCTTGCTGCGCCCGGTCACAAAGATCATGTTGCGGATGCCCGCTGAATAAGCCTCCTCGACGGCGTACTGGATCAGCGGTTTGTCCACCACCGGCAGCATTTCCTTGGGCTGCGCTTTGGTGGCCGGTAAAAACCGCGTACCGAGACCGGCAACCGGGAAAACTGCTTTATTCAGAGTGAGTTTTTGCATAAAACTTTTGTGAAAAATGAAGTGGAAAGAGCATGGCACCTTGCCGGGCTCAGACTAAAGTGTGACACGGCCAGGGTCAATAGCCCGATTGGCCGGTGCCAGCACTGTGCGGCGGCTTATTTCAGCCGCGCCAGCTGCTCCCGGATTTTTTCCAGCGTGGCGGTGAAGTCGATCAGGCGCTTGCGTTCCTGCTCCAGCACCGCTGGCGGCACTTTGTTGACAAAAGCCTCGTTGGCCAGCTTGGCGTTGACCTTGACCAGCTCGCCTTCCAGGCGCGTGGCTTCTTTGCCAAGGCGCGCTTTTTCGGCGGCCACATCGACTTCCATATACAGGCAGACGCGCGCTTCACCGACCACCGCGACGGGCGCGGCCTGGGCGGCTGCTGCCCATTCGGTTTCGCTCTCGAACACCTTGACTTCGCTCAGTTTGCCCAAGATCG
>CAIYKK010000071.1 GCA_903926695.1 uncultured Burkholderiales bacterium | reverse complement strand
GTGCTGGTGGCGCTCAGTCTGGTCGATATGGCGCGCTGGCGCGAGCTGTTCCCCCTGAGCCGCAGCGATTTTGGCGTGGCGCTGGCGACGATGCTGGCGACCATCACCATCCGCATGGAAATGGCGATTTTGCTGGGCATGCTGCTGTCGCTGATGTCGTTTCTGTACCGCACCTCGCGTCCCGCCATGCGGGCGATGGGTTTTGACAGCCGGGGGCTGGACCGCCAGTTTGTTGTGATCGACAACCCCCGCGCCGCCGCGCTGGAAGCGCTGGATGCCGCGCCACCGCAAGCCCCGCCGCCAGCCGCGCAGCCCAAAGCCCTGCCGCTCAATGCCGCGCTGCCCGGTGCGACACTGCCCCACGCCACGCCGCCCGAAGAAACCCGCCAGCCGCTGCCCGAATGCCCGCAATTGAAACTGCTGCGCATGGAGGGCGAAGTTTATTTCGGCGCGACCCAGCATGTCGCCGACATCCTGCACGCGCTACGCAGCCAGCCCAACCCGCAAAAACACCTGCTGGTGATGGCCAAAAGCATGAACTTCATCGACCTGGCCGGGGCCGAACTCTGGGCCGCCGAACTGGCCGCCCGCCGCGCGATGGGCGGCAGCCTGTACTTTCACCGCCCGCGCCCGGAAGTCATCCGCATGTGGCGCAAGACCGGCTTTACCGGCGTGCTCGGGCCGGAGCACCAGTTCCCGGACAAATTCAGCGCCATTTCAACGATTTTTGGCAAGCTCGACCCCGAAATTTGCCGCCACTGCACCGCCCGGATTTTCTGGGAATGCAAAACTGCGCCCGGTGCCGACGACCCCGACAACCAGCCAAAATCATCGCTAACGCCCCAACCCTGACACACCATGCAAATGGATTTTTACCACTGCCAGATCATTCAGATTGCGGGCGTGCCTGGGCGCAACGAGCCGGATGTGGGGGAAGTTAATTACCGCTATGTATTGGCGCTGCTGGATGAGCTGGGGTATGACGGCTGGGTGGGGTGTGAGTATCGGCCTGTGCGCTGGCAATGCCGTTAAATTAAGCCGAAGTTAGCATTATAGACCGTTATTAATCAATACAATGTGGAATATTTATGAATTTTGGGTAAATCCTAAGGGTAAGTCAGTTTCATGGTTTTGGAGTTCAACTGACTGATCGTTCTGGCTGCTGCTCTAATTTGGATTAAAATTCTTCCCAATAGGGATAAAAAAATGAAGGACTTAAAGGAATGAAACTGCCCAATAAAGTGGTGATCGAATCGAACTCTGAAGCGATTCATCGAAACTGTACAGTTCAAGCAATCGGAATTGAAACCCTCGGGGGCGTTTTCACCAAGATAATTGATTCGGGTGTGGATATTCCTGCCGCGCGTGTGCAAACGTTTTCAACGACTGAAGACAATCAACCATCAATCACTCTCAGGATTAGCAGAGGTTCTTCATCAATAGCTGCTTTTAATGAACAAATTGGCGAGCTCAACATTTTCGGTATCCCAAAAATGCCGTGTGGGGAACCGCAGATCAAGGTTACCTTTAATGCAAGTGAGAAATCAATTTGGATTGTTGTGGATGGATATGTTGGCTTGTACTTAGACTTCAAACCACGTTCAAAGATAGAGTTAGGCACGAAAAGTGCTGAAGTTCTGGAATCTGGGCCACGTGAAATACGAGAGTTCAGACGGGTAAAGTGCAAGATATGTGGTCATTCCTATAAAGTGGCGTATGAATCTTTTAATGGATCGTGTTCGCACTGTGGCGCACCAATAGAGTCGGTTTCCGGGTACGCTGAATCGGTAGATGCGACAGCCAACAGAAATCAGTTCCCACTTCAACAAAATGAACTTGATAGCGATTTAGCGGACCTCAATAAGCTTGTGGGTCTTGGGCTGGTTAAGTCTGAAGTGAAAGAACTCGTTGACTACATCATGGTTCAGAATAAACGGAGAAGTATAGGTCGGAAAGTGCCAGAAATGTCAAACCATCTGGTATTTGTTGGAAATCCAGGAACAGGAAAGACTACCGTAGCAAGATTGATTGGGAAAATCTACAAATCCCTTGGAGTATGCAGGAGTGATGTAGTTGTAGAGACAGATCGTGCTGGCATGGTCGCGGAGTACGTAGGGCACACCGCAATTAAGACAAAAGAAAGAATCAAAGAGGCTCTGGGTGGTGTACTCTTCATTGACGAGGCATACACGTTGACGCCACAGGAACCAGGGAACGACTTTGGACAAGAAGCTGTCGATTGTTTGCTTAAAGCCATGGAGGATCACCGCACCGATTTAGTCGTGATCGTGGCTGGTTATCCTGAGGAAATGAAGCGATTCATTGAATCAAATCCAGGACTTGAATCAAGATTCAGTCGGTACGTGAGGTTTGAAGACTATTCCGGTGAAGAAATGACACAAATGCTTTATAATTTGTGTATTCATAATGAATATCGATTGAATCCTGGTGTTTTGCATGTTTTTAAAGGGTATTTTGACGAAGTCGCACTCACCCAGAGTAAAGGCTTTGCGAATGGGCGGACAGTTCGAAACCTCTTCGAGAAGTTGTTGAGAGTTCATTCAACAAGAATTAGCCGCCATTTGAAGTTTGCAAGTGAAAGCGATCTTGATCAAATCACCTATGAGGATGCATTGGCAGTGATTTCATAGCGGAAATAGATGCCACGCCGTCCTCGTCCCTGCGCACGGTGGGTTTGATCGCCACGCCCTGGCCGCGTTTTGAAGTGCCGCGCATTGGTTGGGCGCAGGTGCCCGATTTGATCGGGCTGGCTTTTGCGCTGACCATCGTCGCGCTCGGGCAGGCGATTTCGATTGCCAAAACCGTCGCCCTGCGCTCCGGCCAGCGCATCGACGCGAACCGCGAGTTCCGGGGCCAGGGGCTGTCGAACATCGTCGGCGGGTTTTTTTCGTGCTACGTGTCGTGCGGCTCGATGAACCGCTCCATGCCGAACTTGCAGGCCGGGGCGCGCACGCCGCTGGCGGCGGTGTTTTCGGCGCTGCTGCTGTTGGTGCTGGTGGCGCTGAGCGC